>NVRK02000099.1 GCA_002400845.2 Hyphomicrobiales bacterium | reverse complement strand
ATACAAGCTTATGCCAGAACTTCCAGAAGTTGAAACTGTTAAAAGAGGTTTGGGGCCCTTTATGGAAGGTGCGCTCGTTACAAAGCTAGAAGTACGTCGTCCAAATTTAAGATTTCCCTTTCCAGATAACTTTGCTGAACGCGTAGAAGGTCAAACAGTTATCTCTCTTAGCAGACGTGCAAAATACTTAGTGGCAGATCTTTCGTCTGGCGAAGCGCTTATCATGCATTTGGGCATGTCTGGTTCATTTAGAGTGGAAGTAGATGCGGAGAATAAGGCGGAAAATCTAAATAACGTCTTTCACCACGATAAAAGTAAAGCTGAAAAGCACGACCATGTCGTGTTTTATTTAAAAGGCAAAAAAGGCAAGGCGCGCATTATATATAATGACCCCAGAAGATTTGGGTATATGGCGCTGATTGAGCGCCATAATTTTGATGAGCATCCATATTTTGCCAAAATGGGCATTGAGCCTATTGGCAATGCTTTAAATGGCGATGTGATTGCGCAATTATTTAAAGATAAAAAAGCACCCTTAAAGTCAGCGCTCTTAGATCAGCGGTTAATTGCAGGTTTGGGCAATATATATGTATGTGAGGCTTTGCATGGCGCAGGCCTGTCACCAATGCGTATTTCTGGTTCGCTGGTTAAGAAAAACGGTAGAGCAGGGAAATACTGTGAGCCTTTGGCGCAAGAAATACGCGATGTCATTCAAAGGGCCATAAAAGCAGGTGGTTCATCGTTAAAAGACCACCGACAAACAGATGGTTCTTTGGGGTATTTCCAGCACAGTTTCAAAGTTTATGACCAAGAAGGCAAGCCTTGCGCAAAAGACAGCTGTAGTGGTGTAATAGCCAGAATTGTTCAGTCTGGTAGGTCCACTTTTTATTGTCCGAAATGCCAAAAATGAGTTGTCTAAACCCACCGTACACCCCAATAGAGCAATAATGATGCGCAATTGCATCTGAATCTGGATTCAGCATTGACTTTTTTGCCATTCTAACGTTATAAGCCGATCAAATTCTTGGCGGTTCTTCTAAAAATTAGGTGTCCGCCTGTTTTGTTCAGCAGGCAGTTTATATAATCTTTATATAAAATTGCCTAAGCTGTACCAAATTCGAACAAGAAACGGAAAAACTGGACATGGCAAATACAGCCTCAGCAAAAAAAGCTGTCCGCGTTATTGCGCACAAAACTGCGGTTAATAAAGCAAAACGTACGCGTATGCGTTCTTTCATTCGCACAACAGAAGAAGCAATTGCTTCTGGCGATCAAAAAATTGCAGCAGAAGCGCTTAAAGCAGCTCAGCCTGTTATTATGAAAGCTGTAACAAGCGGCATACTAAAAATGAATACAGCGTCTCGCAAAGTTTCAAGACTTGCAGCACGCGTTAAAGGTCTTTCTGCTTAACTTAGTAGAATTACCGCGTAATTTTAAAACCCGTCCTTAGTGGCGGGTTTTTTTATGCGCACTGTTAATTTAAATCTGCCGCCAGATGATGATCGAAAAGCAATTATCTAGATTTTATTCATAGTAGGGCCAAAAATATATAAATAGTTAATATTCCAATCCCTTTCTAAGGAGTAATGGATTTATTAATAGGAAATAAAACCTATTATAAAAAATTCATATATTACAAGGGCTTACGATGGGGTTCTTTAAGATAGGAATATAAGTCTTGATTTAGAGGCGCTTTTCTGAGTCAATAGACGAATCAGATAAAACTTTTTTCATGCATTTTTCGACCTGCTATTTTTATTGTAAATACTAAAAAATCATTGATTCACAAGCAATTAAACTACCTAGAGGCTGTTTCCTAAGGCGCAATTTTTTTTTAAAAAAAAGCGATTTACTAAAATTTTACGAATCACGGTTGCGCGGTAAATCTGCCGTGTGTAGATTAATATCTGTCGAGACTAGATTGGGTATTATCTAGGGTAAGGCAGTCCACAAAGTGGTGAATTACTAAATATTAAACTTTATAGCATCAACGATTTTTCGTGTTGGTGGTTGGTTTTTTATGATCAAAATTATGGCAGGTGTATTGTCATATAGTAATGGATACTTTGTGGTTGGTTAAAGAGTGGGTGTTTCACTGCAAGCGCAAAAGCGGCGCAATAGTTTCTAGCTGATAATTATGGCTGGTTATTATAAGCAGCATATTCAGCATCTGTTTTAAATGGGTCCGTAGACTTAGATTTTTTAATAAGCGTCATTGAGGCGCAACTGGCAATTTTACCGTTTGCCAGAACGATTTTTTATGTCTTGAAAATTATTTTCAGGGCAATCGGCATTGGTATTTGGCGTGACTAAAATGTGCAAGGGTTTGGGGTTTATGTATAGCGGCGATAAGACATGTATAGAAACTATGGCTACTCTATCGTCTAGTGATTGTGCCGCAATGGTCGATGTGCGTACCACTCACGAGTGGCAAACCATCGGCGTTCCAGACCTTTCACAAATTAGTGGCGCTTCTAAGGAAGTTGTATTTGTCGAGTGGCAAATGTTCCCAACCATGCAGGTTAATCTAGAATTTGCTAATGATACCCATGCTAAATTAGAGGCAATGGGCATTGCTAAAAATGATCCAGTATTTTGTTTATGTCGCTCTGGTGCGCGCAGCAAAGGTGCGGCCTCTGCATTAACCGCAATGGGATACACAAAAGCCTACAATGTTTTGGGAGGCTTTGAAGGCGACCCAGATGCAACGGGCAAGAGAACACACATAAATGGCTGGGTGTTTGACCAGCTGCCATCAAAAATTGGTGGTGATAATAGCCCTGATAAGGCAGAGCCCGAAGCGAAGGAGCAGCGAGAATAACTTAATAATTATACATCGCGAATTCGCTTAATTACTTTCAATTTTACATTAGAAAACGAGAAAATGATGCCAATTGCTCCACAACCTAACGCTCTTCAAAACAATCGCCAAAATGGTGAAAAAAATACTGATAAAGAAAAAATCCTGATGGATGAAAAATGGGGCAGAGTGAAAGGCCAACTTTTGGCGAAACTTGGAACCGAAGTATTTAACAGCTGGTTCGGTCGGTTAAAGGTTGAAAGTATTTCTGGTGGTGTGGTTGTTCACTCAGTGCCAACAGCATTTTTAAAATCTTGGATCAGCTCGCATTATCGCGAATTGTTGCTTGAGCTTTGGCAAAAAGAAGATAAGAAAATATTGCGTGCTGATGTACTCATTAGAAGTGCAATTCGCCGCTCAGCTGTAACGATTAAGCCTCCTGTTGAAGCCGCTGACAAAAAGCCCACCTTTGCAGATACCCCAAAACAAGCATTCTTGTCGCCACAAACAATGACCCGCAGTGCATCGCTTGGTGGTCCAGATAATGGCTCAGGGTTAACAGGCTCGCCGCTTGATAGAAAATACAAATTTTCTACCTTTATCGAGAGTAAATCTAATCGCATGGCATATGCAGCGGCACGTTCAGTCGCTGAAGGCGATGGAACGTCAGTACGATTTAATCCACTTTTCATTCATGCAAAAGTTGGCCTTGGTAAAACGCACCTTTTACAAGCGATCGCTTGGGAAGCACGCGAGCGTGATCCACGTAAAAAGGTTCATTATTTAACTGCTGATTATTTTATGTGGCGTTTTGCAACAGCACTTCGCGACCAAACAGCGCTTTCTTTTAAAGAATCGCTTCGTGATATCGATTTGCTTATCATCGACGACATGCAGTTTTTACAAGGTAAAGCCATTCAAGCAGAATTTTGTCACTTGCTAAACGAGCTAATCGACAGCGCTAAGCAAGTGGTTGTCGCTGCAGATCGTCCACCTACAGAACTTGAAAGCTTAAACGAACGTGTGCGTTCGCGCTTGCAAGGTGGTGTTGCAATCGAACTTGATGCGCCAGATTATGATTTGCGCAAAGGCATCTTAAATCTTCGCTACGAAGAAGCGCGTCGCGATCATCCTAGCCTCAATATTCCAGAAGACATTCGTCACTATGTGGCACGTCAGGTAAATACATCTGGCCGCGATATCGATGGTGCTTTTAACCAGCTATTATTACAGCATAAATATTCTGATGGTCCAGATGGCTTTGAAGAATTAGACAAAATGTTGCGTCACTTAATTCGCTCTAACGATCATAAGCGTGTTCGCATTGAAGACATTCAAAAAGTGGTTTCGCGTCAGTTTAATGTGCCAAGAAACGATTTGTTGTCTAACCGTCGTACCCGTATCATTGTGCGTCCACGTCAAATCGCAATGTATCTTGCAAAAGTAATGACACCGCGTTCATTGCCAGAAATTGGTAGACGTTTTGGTGGTAGAGATCACACGACAGTTCTTCATGCTGTTCGCAAGATTGAAGGCATGTTGGCGGCGGATCAAAAATTAGCACATGAAATTGAATTGCTAAAACGTTTGATCCTTGATTAGGCTAGCAACAATTTTACGCCTAATTTTAGCAAAATAGCACTATGACGAAATTATAAATCAGTTTTCCCCAATAAAGCGGCTGGGGAAGGCTACAAAAGGATACCAACCCTTGCATAAACGGATAATTTTCCGCATTTTAGGGGTTCGGCTTACTTAATAATAACGCCATTATAGTTAAAATTATAAAGTAAGGCTTAAAGTAATTTCCTAGTTAGTTTCCGTAAGGGATGAGTAAAATGCGCGTAACGATTGAACGGTCAAATCTTCTTAAATCATTGGGTCATGTGCACCGTGTGGTGGAGCGCCGTAACACGATTCCAATTCTTTCAAACGTATTGTTGAAAGCAGAAGGCAATGAACTGCACCTGAAAGCAACCGACCTTGATTTAGAGATATTTGAAAAAGTGCCAGCAAGGGTTGAGCAAGCAGGCGGTACAACAGTGCCAGCACATATGTTGCACGACATTGTTCGTAAGCTGCAAGATGGTTCTGAGGTTATGCTTGTCAGCGATGAAGACGATAGCTTAATTAAGATTACAGCGGGTCGCTCGCGCTTCACACTTCAAATGCTACCTGATTCTGATTTTCCAGACATTACAGCAGGTGACTTTACTCATACATTCCGCCTGCCAGCAACTGCATTAAAGGCGTTGATCGATCATACCCAATTTGCAATTTCTACAGAAGAAACGCGTTATTATCTAAATGGTATTTATCTGCATACAGTAGAAGATGAAGGCGAAATGGTATTGCGCGCAGTTGCAACAGATGGCCACAGACTGGCAAGAGCACAATGCGAAGCGCCAGATGGTTCAGATGGCATGCCAGGCATCATCATTCCTAAAAAGGCAGTTGGCGAAATTCAAAAGCTTGTTGAAGATCCAGATGCGACAGTAAGCGTTGAAGTTTCAGAAACCAAAATTCGACTAACAGTTGGCAATGTGGTTTTAACATCTAAGTTGATTGATGGTACTTTCCCTGATTACACACGGGTTATTCCTGAAGGCAATGATAAAGAGCTTAAAATGGATAGGGCTGCATTTGCACGTGCAGTAGATCGCGTTTCAACGATTTCTTCAGACCGTGGTCGCGCTGTAAAATTAGCGCTTAGCGATGGACAAATTGTCTTATCAGTAAGCAATCCAGAATCTGGAACAGCAACAGAAGAACTTGCTGTTAGCTATGAATCAGATGAAATGGAAATTGGATTTAATTCGCGTTACTTGCTTGATATTTCTAGCCAGCTATCTGGTGAAGAAGCAATCTTTATGTTGTCTGATTCAGGTTCGCCAACACTTATACGCGATAGTTCAGACAGTGGTGCGCTATACGTTCTTATGCCTATGAGAGTGTAACCATTAGGTGCTGGGTAGTTATCTTATATAAACGGAGCATCAATAATGTCTCCTAACAATTTTACGACTGATAACACATCTTTTGCTCCAGTATTTGTGAGAGAATTAAAGCTTACGACGTTTCGTAATTATACTTCTCTGCATTTAGATTTTGACGAGCGCCATGTTGTGCTTACTGGAGAAAATGGCTCTGGTAAAACAAACCTCATGGAAGCAATTTCTTTTTTGTCTCCAGGCCGTGGATTGCGCCGCGCAAAATACGATCAAATTGGGCAAGTATCTTTTAAGGGCGCATGGACTGTTTTTACGCAATTAGAAGGCGCTCAAGGGCCTGTTGCAATTGGCACAGGGTTGCAAGAAACAGCAACTGGTATTGATACATCACGCCGCGTGCGCATCAATGGCACGCCAACAAAAACTTCTGACGAATTGTTAGATCATTCAAGAATTGTTTGGCTTACCCCATCAATGGACGGCTTATTTACGGGTGGCGCGAGTGATCGTCGTAAATTTATAGATCGCATGGTGTTAGCGATTGATCCATTACATGGGCGAAGGGTTGCTGATTTTGAAAAAGCCATGCGGGCTCGCAATAAACTTCTTTCCGACGATATGCCCGATCCCAAATGGCTAGATGCTTTAGAAACACAAATGGCAGAGTTGGGCACAGCCATTGTTGCCGCACGCATGGAATTAATTGAAATTTTATCCTCAGCAATTATTGCTAACCACGATAAAAATTCGCCCTTTCCAGATGCGATTGTGGGTTTGCAAGGCAATTTAGAATCAACCTATGGCGATATGCCAACCAGTGATTTGGAAGCAGAATATTTAGACCGCCTTAAAAACAACAGAATGATTGACCGTGGTGCGGGCCGAACCTTAGAAGGGCCCCATAGAAGCGACTTAAAAGTAAGGCATCGCCCAAAAAACATGGCCGCAGAATTATGTTCTACTGGTGAACAAAAAGCGTTGCTGGTAGGAATATTGTTGGCCCACGCAAAACTCACTGCCGCAATGAATGGTTTTCCGCCAATTTTATTACTCGATGAAATTGCCGCCCATTTAGATGCTGGTAGAAGAGCGGCGTTGTTTGATTTGATTGATGCGCTCGGGTGTCAATCTTTTATGACGGGTACAGATAGATCACTGTTTGATGCAATGGGCGCTCGTGGTAATTTCTTTGACGTGGCCAACGGATCAGTTACAAATACATCTTTGTAGTAAATGGAACCATTATGGTATTATCACCGCAAGAGTTAGAGCGATATGCACGCCACATTGTTTTGAAAGATGTGGGTGGCGCAGGCCAGCAGAAGTTAAAAGCTGCCAAAGTTTTAGTCATTGGCGCTGGTGGACTTGGTTCGCCACTGCTTCAATATTTAGCCGCCGCAGGCATCGGTACTATTGGTATAGTCGATAATGATGTGGTTGCGCTTTCAAACCTTCAGCGTCAAATCATTCACGATACCAACAAAATAGATCAGCCAAAAACAGCTTCGGCAAAAGAAGCGCTAAACCGCATTAATCCACATGTAGAAGTTAGCGAGCATATGGTGCGTCTGACAAGCGAAAATGCTGAGGCGATCATTGGTAAATATGACATCATTGCTGATGGCTGTGATAATTTTGAAACACGCTATTTAGTTGCTGATACCTGCCAAGCGTTTGAAAAAATATTGGTGTCTGCCGCGGTTGGTCAATTTGATGGGTCGCTTACTACCTTTATGCCACATTTGAAAAATAAAGCAGGCAAACAAAATCCACGCTATAGAGATATTTTTCCCACAGCCCCCCCAGAAGGGCTTTTACCAAGCTGCCAAGAAGCTGGTATTCTAGGCGCGATAACAGGCGTTATTGGCACGATGCAAGCGCTTGAAGTAATCAAAGAAATTACAGGAATTGGTGAGGGACTAGTAGGAAAATTACTATTGTTTGACGGCAAAGCCATGCGATTTGAAACAATTAAATATTCCCGTAAAGACTAATTGATGCGCCTTACGAAATACCAGGAATAACGCGGTCAGGTGGTTTATGCCCATCCATAAAGGTGCGAATGTTAATTAAAACACGCTCGCCCATTTCTAAGCGGCCCTCAATTGTGGCAGATCCCATGTGAGGCAAAATTACCAATTTACCTTTATCAGAAAGTTTCATCAATTCAGGGCTAATACCGCCCTCAGAACTGATGAAATCTAGGCCAGCACCAGCCAGCTTATTGTCTGCAAGTGCATCAATCAGCGCTTCCTGATTAATCACTTCACCGCGTGCTGTATTAATGAGCAAAGCATTAGGCTTTAACAGCGCTAGGCGACGTTTAGAGAGTAGGTGATAAGTTGCTGGCGTATAAGGGCAATTGACCGAAATGATATCCATACGGGCCAACATTTGATCTAAGCTGTCCCAATAAGTCGCTTCTAATTCGTCGCTGGTAGCTTCATCTACTGGGTGTCGATTATGGTAATGAATTGATAGGCCAAAAGCTTTTGCGCGTTTTGCAACGGCAGTACCAATTCTGCCCATGCCAACAATGCCAAGGCGTTTGCCCCAAATACGTTGGCCTAACATCCAAGTAGGAGACCAGCCTTTAAAGCTACCATTTTCGACAGCCTTTGTGCCTTCTGTAAGGCGACGAGACAAAGCGATCATCAAGCCCATGGTCATATCGGCTGTATCTTCTGTTAAAACATTGGGTGTATTTGTAACAACAATGCCTTTTTTAGTGGCCGCTTCTACATCAATTTGGTCAGTACCATTACTAAAAGAAGAAATAAGTTTAAGTTGATCTCCAGCTTGGCTTATAAGCGCAGCGTCAATTTTATCATTTACTGTAGGCACCAAAACTTCGGCTTCTTTAACGGCCTCAATAAGCTGTTCACGGCTCATCGGTTCGTCGTTAAGATTTAACTTCGTATCAAATAGTTCGCACATTCTTGTTTCAACGCTGTCAGGCAGTTTGCGTGTCACTATTACTTTAGGAAGTTTGCGCGTCATTAATATCTCATCTTTTAATTTATTTATGTTGACGTGTCCTTAACCATCTTAAGGCATGATAATCTTATATCAACGGTCATTTCACGCCAAGCGGCGTCCTTTATATATATTGTTTATCAAACTGGTTTCAAACAGCAAAGAAAAACTATTATTAAAGTTCGACATCAATACAATAATTAAACATGTTAGTTGAGTAAACATAACCTATGCCGAAGTTTTTAAATTGCACCTTCAAGTCTCCCCAATATATAAAAATAATCCTATCTTGTGTAGTTGTTAGTACCTTAATTTCTGCGCCAGTTGTGCAGGCCGCAAAAATTGGGGCTTCAGGCTTTCCATTACCACGTTATGTAAGCTTAAAATCTAGCCGCACTAATATGCGCGTTGGGCCAGGGCGTGATTATAAAGTTGAATGGATGTTTACCCGCAAAGGCTTGCCAATAGAAATTTTACAGGAATTTGATAATTGGCGCAAAGTGCGCGATCCAGATGGCGCAGAAGGTTGGGTTTTAAAATCACTTCTTTCTGGCAAAAGGACAGCAATCGTTGCGCCATGGAAGCGTGATGAAATTAATTCTTTTGTTAAGTTACATTCAGGACCAAAAGAGACATCTGCTTTGGTTGCCAAGTTAAAGCCGGGTGTCATTGGCAAAATTGACGAATGCTTTGAGGGCTGGTGCAAAATGTCGATAAAAGGATATAAGGGCTATATAAAACAAGTTCTGCTGTGGGGTGTTTATCCAGACGAAACAGTAGAATAAGTTCTAGCGATTCTTAAAACGATAGGCGGCCTTAATGAGCCGCCTTTTTTGT
>NVRK02000098.1 GCA_002400845.2 Hyphomicrobiales bacterium | reverse complement strand
GTTGCCATTTGGGCTCGAAATAAACGCACATGCCACTACGCCAGTGGTGATTACCTTGCCTGTTTTCGTGAGTAAATATTGCAGGCCAATTGCAAGCATTCGCCAGCATTTGTCTTGTTTGAAATATCCCAATCCAGCTTTGGTTTCCCCCACTACTGTCACTTTGCAATGGTCGTGTAAATTCTCGCCAAAGTCATTACTGTCAACCTGTGTGTCTAACCACATTCAGCCGAGTGGCCTCTTGAGCCAATGCCAAAGTGCATTAATAAATCAGGCTATATAAACAGCCAACAGCGCTTATAACTTCATTGTTTGTATAGGCTTATTAACCGTACCGCGATGACCATATTCAACTCCAATTACTTTGCCTTTACCAATCAAAAGACGGTTGGCTTTTCACCTGTAATTATGGTCAATTTTTTGTTGTTCTTAAGTGGATTTAGGAATGCTTCTTAGCATTTGAACCCTTACAAATTTTATATCAATTGTGTGTTACATAAACCCAACGCCAGCATGGGTGACACCCTTAAAATTTTGATTGGTGGCCATGCCAACTCCTTTGCAATTTTCAATAAATGCCATGTTTACAGAACAATGACACCCCAGATCCGAAACTTTTAGAGGGGGCGTTTTTCCATGATATTCAACCCTAATTCTTCATAATCTTCATAACTTTAAAGTGTAGCAGTAAGCCATTATAGGACCAACCAGCATTGCTAAGTTTAGTATACCAATCATCATAGTTTTGGCTCGGTCCGTGATTATAAACCCTTGCATTTATAGCAGAACTACCGCCCAATATTTAGCTGCGAAATAATAACTCAGCGACCGTCAAGTTGGTTCAGGAGCGTACCTGGATTAAGCGTTGAAAACAGAACAACTTCTAAAATTTTTATATGGTCTGCTGGTATATTTAGCATCCAAAGACCTTTGGTTTTTCCTGCTTCTAACAGCAGTACAAATGCAGAAAATTCATTGATTAAGCAAGCCACAACAACTGCGCCAGATGAGCCTTTGCCAATGATAATTAAGTCAGAATTTTATGACGCAAGCTTAGCTTATTTAATGTCGAAATTAGTAGAAAGCACAATCCTATTTCTAATGGTAATCGTTCGCTTGCGCGGGAGCATGTATAAAATTGCATCGGCCGCATCATCAGGTTTAATCAATGCGCCATCTTCTTTTGCCTTGCGTAATTTATCCTATGGACAATCTGCAAGCAATGCAGAATCAAAGGGAGCAGGAAAGACATGCCTACTCGAATACCATGGGACATAAGTTGGCAACGCATGGGTTATAGCAAAGTTGGTCATTGCAAATTTAGAACCTAAATATAAAGGTTCGTGCTGAATTGCCGCATGTCCGGCTACGGAGCAGATGACAATAATATCGCAAATGCCGAGCTCTTTTATGTGCGCAATGACTGCATGAATGTTTTTGTCAGTTGGTTTCGCCAGTAGATTTAGGCATTGGGTAATGGAAGATGGATTTTGTGCTGGCAGGCAAGATTGGAATAAAGTTGGTGCAACTTTTTCTAGTAATGTACATGACTTTGAACGATTAAGATTCGCATCTTAAATGGTGGTCATCAAATAATTGAAAATATGGCAGAAATTATTGCTCATGTTGGTTTTGTAGAAAATATGGCCCCAAATATATATTTGAAATTGATCGAAGAAAGGTTTTCCACCCTAAGATTGTAGACACAATTAGTCGCTTAGCGTTTGAGTGTTCATGGCGCCATACTGGTTTTTTTATACCCTCTATACAAAATGGGTTGAACAAGGATATGTCTGTAAGTGGCATTGTACTTGTTGAAGCAGTTTTGGCACGAATTTGTGTAGGAACACGTGAGGACGGTGCGATTATACATGACAACGACCCCAAATTGAGATGGCTTACAAACATGTGCGAAAGTGGCACGTAATACGCCAACGGCTTGGCTTGAAATGAAGCGCATATATGCTGACCTTGTAAATGCTGATCTATTTGCGAGTGAATTTATAAAATAGATCAATCTTATTTGGCGTGATGGCGAAGAAGCGACACTCCATGCGTATTTAAAGGATACCAATAAATGAGTTACCTTGGAATAGACCTTGGCACATCGGGTTTAAGAGCATTGTTAGTTACAGATGATGGCCTGCCAATTGGCTCAGCTGAACGCTCCTACGAAGTATCTCATCCACAATCGGGCTGGTCTGAGCAAGACCCCAATGATTGGATAATAGGGCTTGAAGAAGCCATTCGTGAATTGAAAGAAAAATTTCCACAATTTTCAGCACTTAAAGGCATTGGTGTTGCAGGCCACATGCATGGCGCAACCTTGTTAAACGATGCTGGAAAAGTATTGCGCCCCTGTATTTTATGGAATGACATGCGCTCGCATAAAGAAGCCGCGCAATTAGACCAAACAGATCAGGTACGCGCACTGTCTGGCAATATTGTATTTCCTGGTTTCACAGCACCTAAGTTAGAATGGGTGCGTAACAACGAGCCTGAAGTTTTCAAAAAAGTCGCAAAAGTTTTATTGCCTGCAGCTTTTCTAAATTATTATCTAACAGGCGAATATGTTGCCGACATGTCAGACAGTGCAGGCACATCTTGGCTTGATACAGGCGCAAGAGACTGGTCTGATACATTACTGGATATTGGCCATATGCGCAAAGACCAAATGCCAAGACTTGTTGAAGGCAATCAGCAAGCAGGGCAATTGAGGCAAGAGTTACTCTCTAATTGGGGCTTATCAAACACGGTTATTGTTGCAGGGGGCGCAGGCGATAATGCGGCGGCGGCTTGTGGCATTGGCGCACTAAGCAAAGGTCAAGGCTTTGTTTCTTTAGGAACATCTGGCGTATTGTTAGCCGCACGTGATGGATATAGGCCAGCGCCAGAAACAGCTGTACATACATTTTGCCATGCAATTCCTAACAGATGGTATCAAATGGGCGTTATGCTTTCTGCCACAGACAGTTTAAATTGGCTGGCGGGCATTACAGGCTCTACGCCTTCTGATTTAACAGGGGCAATTGGCACTAAACTTAGAGAGCCGGGCAGTGTACGTTTTTTACCTTATCTATCTGGTGAGCGCACACCGCACAATGATTCTGACATTCGCGGAAGTTTTACGGGGCTTGCAACAGACACAACACGCGATGATTTAACCAGAGCAGTTTTGGAAGGTGTTGCATTTGGGCTTCGAGATTCACTAGAAGCGCTGGCCTCAACGGGTGCAAGCTTAGACAGCCTCATTGCTATAGGAGGCGGTACTCGTTCGCGCTATTGGGTTGAGTTGATCGCAACCGTTCTTGGGCTTCCTTTGAAATTGCCAAAGGGCAGTGAATTTGGGGCCGCCCTTGGTGCCGCGCGTCTTGGACTTGCCGCGTCTACTGGCATTGCCGCAGAAACATTTATGCATGGCCCAGAAGTAAATGTAACGGTTGATCCAAAAACTGAATTAGTCGATGTCTTTGGTTCTTCATACCAAGCCTTTAAAGATACATATACTAAAATTAAGTCGGTAGGATAAAGTAGAACGACAATATTCTTTGAAGAGAAAATCACTGTTGGTCTCGGTGCCTTGGGGACATGACAGTGATACTATAAGCGGCATGTTAATTGCTCAACCTGCCGCTTAATTTTGTAAGATTAGAAACGTTATTGATTAACTTCCATCAATAACTTTTCAGTTTTAGCGTCTTCAATTTTATTGATAAATCTATCCGCCTCTGCTTTATCGCGCATGGTTTTTGTGAGGGTAATAGAAGTGTGAACCAACATAATTGCAGCCATTGAATAAAACCCTTTCGCAGAAAAGCTAGCTTCCAAGAAATAAATTCCCCCTGCCATCATAGCGGCAGAAACACCAAAGCTTAAAAGAGTAAAGTTAGTCCAAGCATTTGAATGTCCATTGTAATTATCAGTCATAGTAATTCTCCGTTATATTGTGATTTTGAATGAATAAGGTTTGTTTAAATTAAATTAGGTAGATTTTTTTACGCGTTTATTCAGGCGTTCCAGCACGTCACTGGCAGATTTTTTCAACGGTTCACCACAACCAGCATCAGCAAGTTTTTGGGCAATTGCATCGCTATTTGTCGATTGGTCCATTTCACTCATCGCTTCACTGGTGGCATCAATTTGTTTTTGACGTGTGCGCAATCGAGACAAGGTATTTTCTGCATCGTTCAAAGTAGAGACTGCTGATGCTGCACCTACACCGCGCATGCGCTGTGTTTTCTCCGTCACATCTGCAATTCGATGCCCCTGTTTTAAGGCACGTAATCTTGTTTCAGCAGAATGAAGTTGTGCTTTTAATTTAGAAATTTCAGCAGAAAATCTTTGTTGTGATTGTTTAGAGATGTCACGTTCACCCTCTAAAAGAGCAATCGATTCCGCAGCTTCTTGGGCTATTTGCTTTTTGCCTTTTTCAAGCGCAATGATTGCACGCTCCTCAAGATCGTCAATTTTTTTAGACACTACCTTAAACTGCTCCTCTTCTTGTTTGTTCTGAGCAACTGCAATCGCAACAGATTTTCGTGCAGTTTGAACAGCTGATGCGGCATCATTAATTTGCTGCCTCAAAATGGTTAGTCCGTGCTTATCTGTATAATTTTCAGTTGCCTGGTTCGCATTTCCGCGAATAAGTGCAAATAATTGTTTGATCATTTTGTATTCTCCGTTTAAGAGTAGTATTTATGAACATCGTTCATGAATGTGTTGTAGTAAAAAAATGAACATCGTTCAAGTAAATAATGAACAATGTTCAATTTAATTTGGATTTTATATATGAATCAAAAGGTTAAGTTGGGTAAGAGAGAATTAAAAAGGGCTGCCTTGAAGGATAAGCTCATTAATTCTGCCCTAAATAGAATCAATGAGCACATGCTTTTGGGCCTCAGAGCAAGAGACATCACCGCAGAGGCGGGCTGTTCATTGGGCGCACTCTATACTGTGTTCGATGATTTAGACGCGCTTATACTGCAGGTGAACTCAATAACCCTGCAACAATTAGGCGATCATTTAGCGGCGTCTGTTAAGAATGACGCAACGCCAACGCAAAACTTAGTTGCGCTCGCAAAAGCTTATGCCACTTTTGCGTGGGATAATTTTAATCAGTGGTCGGCATTGTTTGAACATCGCATGCCCAAAGGCGGTTCAGTTCCAGATTGGCATATTCAAGAGCATTCAATTTTGTTTGAAAATATTTCTCGTCCCGTCATTAGTTTAATGCCCAAAGCAAGCGCCCAAGAAGTAACAACCATTACCCGCACACTGTTTGCTTCTACTCACGGCATTGTATCAGTTGGCATTCACGAGCGCTTGGCATCCATTCCCCGCGATGAGCTAGACGCGCAGTTGGAGCATTTTGTAAGGACATTTGTAAAAGGGCTGGGGTG
>NVRK02000097.1 GCA_002400845.2 Hyphomicrobiales bacterium | reverse complement strand
TTCAAAGCCTCTGGTATAGGAAAAGTTTTGAATTAACGCTGCTTGCGTTACCACTTCATCAATAAGCTGACTGGAATCCCCACCAATAACACCGATCATAAACCCAACACCCAGCACACGGTAAATTTGTTTAAGACCATGCTTATAGGTAACATGCCCAATTTCGTGGGCAACCACGCCTGCTAATTCATCATCATTTTCTGCCAACTCTATAATTTGGTCAGTAAAAATTACGGTCCCCCCAGGCAATGCAAAGGCATTAGGACCAATAACAGGGCTATCTCTAAACAATAACTTAGGCTTAGGAGAAATTTGTCCGCTTGCGGCGATTATTTCAACAAACATTTTTTGCAAACGATCTTTGTCTATTTGAGGCAGTTTGCTTTTTTCAAATATCGTTGCATCTAAACTACCCAACGCCCCATTATCAATTGCAGTAAGCGCTATTGACGGCGTTACAGCAGCCGCTCCAGCCGCAGCCGCAGGCAGACCATATGTAAATATTCCATACACTAGCCCAATACATGTAACCGCCAGTACCGCCACGACTTTCCAAGAGGCCTCCAACCTACTCATACTAGAACCAAAGCCTTTTTCCATCTCAAGCAATTGATCAACAGCATTATCAAAATCTGTTTCGAAAATAGAGCCGTCACTAAACCTTATTTTACGTGGCACTCCTGCCAATCGGTCGCTAACCGAAATATATTCGACATCAAAAAAATCGCCTCTTACTTCTACGCGAAGTTTATCCTTACTACTTCCTTCAAGTGTAACAGCACACGAAGTAGACGCATTCGCTTCAAAGTATCGCCCATCAATTTTCAATGTACATCCATTCTAAAAACTCAAAAATAACAAGAGCGGCGGCAATAGTCACCGCTCTTACAAGATAGCATTTTATACTAAAGACCTAAATCAATGCCTTCAATATCAAAAAATTCAGCACTAGTGGCACTACCAGCTGCAACTTGCATCGCAACAATATTATCAAGAGAACCATCAACGTAAAGCGCTGTTTTTTCTGTCTTATATCGCCATGTTCTAACAGCAGCCCAAGCACGCAATAGGCCAAGCGAACACAATATTGCGAAAAGGTTAGAGGTCAAAATCCATATATACTTCAACCTAGAAATAGAGGATGACAATTGATGACTGCGTACTTCACTCTCTCCTTCATTCGAATTGGTTTTAGTAATTAGCTTTGTAGCATTATAGGCAATATTTCGCACACCAACGCTATAAACAAGAAACGAATAAATAAGCACTGTGTAAAAAACGATCATGCTTAAAAAAACAAATCCAACCTCACTATTATTTTGTTTTTGCTCTGTTAAGTCTCCACTTACTATCGCGAACAAATCACCAAGCGGGCTTAAATCAACGCCAACAGAAACGATATACCCAAGGCCAGTAACAACCAGTGATGCTAAAATTAAAAATAAGAAACAAAAGCCAACTAATTTATATAACGTCAAAAGCTTCACATCAGTTTTAAACGTGCCCTGCCCCCATTTTAAATTGTTACCAATATATTTTTGAGACATGCGGCTAGAAAATGGTGCCAAAAGCCCTAAAGAAAATATCGCAACAATAGGCATGATGATAAATGCAACAAATGCACGCCAATAACTGCCCTTAAAATTGAAATGAATGTTACGATAGCTTGTTACACGTGCATTAAAGCTCAAAGCTTTGTTTAAAACCCACGGAAAAGCAATTAAATACGGAATAAGTAAAGCCGTAAATATTGGATTTAAATTTACCAATACTTGATACAAAATCAAAATAACAACGACAATTATACGGCCAATTAAAATTTGTTTTGGTTTGGCATGATACTCAAAATTATGATTATCAAGGAAAGTGTTTCCATAAAAATAACGCTGCCTACGTACCTTAGCCCAAGCGGTATAAATCCCAAGTGTAATAATACTCAAGAATAAATTTACGATCCAAATGCCAAAATAATCTTTGGCATTACCTCTAAATTCAAAGGAAATCTCACGCAAACCAGAAACGATTTCCGCACTTGTATCTATACTGCTCATTTATGTGACCTTGAGTTAACTAAAAAGTCTTCCCTAAGGTCATATAAAGGCAATGTCACTACATAAAATAACATATTTTACAGCAAAGTGATTTTTAGCACAAAAGTCGATTAGGCAACTTGTCTGGCAAGCGCACATTGTGACCACAGTTCGCTAAGCGATGTAACCAAATGATCTATATCTTCTTGAGTGTGCAAAGGGGATGGCGTTATGCGCAAGCGCTCAGTGCCTTTAGCAACAGTTGGATAATTGATCGGCTGAACATAAATATTATATTTATCCAACAAATAATCACTCAAGAATTTTGCTTTTTTAGCATCGCCCACCATAACAGGAATGATATGACTATCATTCTTCATGTATGGAATGCCTGCTTTTTCAAGGCCTTTGCGAACCTTAGCAACATTTTTACGTTGCTGCATGCGTTCCCAATTGCTTTCTTTCAAGTGCTGAATAGAAGCAATTGCACCAGCAGCCAATGCTGGTGGTAAAGCAGTTGTAAAAATAAAACCAGAAGCATAAGAGCGGATAAAATCGCACAATTTTGCAGTACCCGTAATGTACCCCCCCATAACACCAAAGGCCTTACCCAGCGTGCCTTCAATGATATCAATTTGATCCATAAGGCCACGCTCTTCGGCAATGCCGCCGCCACGAGGACCATAAAGGCCAACCGCATGAACTTCATCAAGATACGTTAGTGCACCATGTTTTTTAGCGATTTCACAAATTTCTTTAATCGGTGCAATGTCGCCATCCATTGAATAAACAGATTCAAACGCTACTAATTTGGCACAATCTGGGTCAACTTTCGAAAGTTTCTCATCCAGATCTTTCCAATCATTGTGTTTAAAAATGCGTTTTTCAGCTTTTGAGTGGCGAATGCCTTCAATCATTGAAGCGTGATTATCAGCATCAGAAAACACAACGCAATTGGGCAGCATTGAAGCTAAAGTTGTTAGCGAAGCCCAGTTTGAAACATAGCCTGATGTAAATAAAAGCGCAGCTTCTTTGCCATGCAAATCTGCTAATTCTTCTTCAAGTAAAACATGCGTGTGGTTTGTACCAGAAATATTGCGTGTGCCACCAGCACCTGCACCATGCGCGTCAATCGCATTTTTCATTGCATCCATAACATTTTTATTTTGGCCCATGCCTAAATAATCGTTTGAACACCAAATAGATACATCGCGTTTCTCGCCCTCAAAATAGCGAGTTGCTCTTGGAAATTGTCCAGCATGACGTTCTAAGTCAGCAAAAACTCTATAGCGGCCTTCTTCATGAAGGTCTTCTAATTTTCCCTGAAAAAAGCTTTCAAAATCCATAATACTCTACCGTTCTACTAAGAGACGCAATTTACGCCTAAATATGAGACACTGTTTATGTTGCTGTTTATAAGACCTCATTTGAAATTCTTAAACAGTTTCATAGACTAAACCAAAACATCTATGACGTTTCAATACGAGTCCCAATATTGTCGCATCAAGAAACCTAATTCATTGATTTAAATCAAATGAATCACGATTTCGAGATTATATCAGTCCTATACCATAAAAACATGCGCCAATTCAGTCAAATGACAATAAGTCTACATAAAAATTACATAACAAATCATAGCGAGTTAAATTTATTCAGCCGCTTCTTGTGAGTATTCTTCCATGGGAGGACATGAGCAAACCAAGTTTCTATCACCATGAACATTATCAACACGTGATACAGGTGCCCAATATTTCGTAGCAACATCCACACCAGCAGGAAAACCAGCTTGTTTTCGGCTGTAAGAAAATGACCACTCATCTGCCATAAGGTCTTCTGCTGTATGAGGTGCATTTACCAATGGATTATCTTCCAAACTCCACTCGCCTAGTTCAACTTTTTTAGCTTCGCCAGCAATGGCAATCATCGCATCAATGAAACGATCGATCTCACGCAATGGCTCAGATTCCGTTGGCTCAACCATTAAAGTGCCAGCAACAGGCCAAGACATAGTTGGCGCATGGAAACCATAATCTATCAAACGTTTGGCAACATCATCGACACTAATACCAGCAGTCTCTTTTAACACGCGCGTATCCAAAATACATTCATGCGCAACACGGCCATTAGCACCGCTGAATAATAATGGAATATGCGGAGATATTTTCTTAGCAATGTAATTGGCACTTAAAATTGAAACCTTGGAGGCAAGCGTTAGCCCCTCTGCGCCCAACATGCGAATATACATCCACGAAATCGGCAAAATTGAAGCAGAACCAAATGGCGCAGAAGATACAGCACGATCTTTATTCAAACCTTCATTATGTTCAACATGGCCTGGCAAAAATGGCACTAAATGCGCCGCAACGCCAATAGGTCCAACACCTGGTCCACCGCCACCATGGGGTATGCAAAATGTTTTATGCAAATTCATGTGGCAAACATCACCGCCAATATCGCCAGGGCGCGCTAGGCCAACCATGGCATTTAAATTTGCGCCATCCAAATAAACCTGTCCGCCATGGTCGTGAATGATCGCGCAGGCTTTTTTAACACCAGCTTCAAACACACCATGGGTAGAGGGATACGTAACCATTAAAGCTGCAAGTTTATCTTTATGCAGTTCAGCTTTTGCGGCTAAATCTTCAAGATCAATGTCGCCAATTTCAGTGCATTTAACAACAACAACTTTATAACCAATCATTTGCGCAGAGGCCGGATTAGTGCCGTGAGCCGAAGAAGGGATTAAACAAATATTGCGATCACCTTCGCCATTTGATTTGTGATAATCACGAATAGCAAGCAAGCCAGCATATTCACCTTGGCTACCAGCATTGGGTTGAAAACTAACTTTTGCAAAACCAGTAATTTCACTTAACCAACGATCAAGATCATCAATCATCAATTTATAACCAATGCGGTGGTGCTCTGGCGCAAACGGGTGAATGTTCGCAACTTCATTCCAGCTAATCGGCATCATCTCAGCCGCAGCGTTCAATTTCATTGTGCACGAACCAAGCGGTATCATCGCTTTATCAAGCGCCAAGTCTTTGTCCATTAATTTACGAAGCAACCGCATCATGTCCGTTTCGCAATGTGTCGAATGGAAAATCTCTTGCGTTAAGAAACGATTGTGATTACGCATTTTTGGCAACATAGATAGCGCATCATTTGGCAGTTCAACTTCCAAGATAGAAGCAATTTCGGCAAGGTCGCTGTCAGTTGTTGTTTCATCAACTGCAATGCTCAATGTATTCTCATTGATAACACGAACAATATACCCAGCACTTTCAAACTTAGAAGCAAGCGCATTGGCATTTTCCTGTTCAAAAGTTACGGTATCAAACAACAAAGTGTTTGTTACTGTTCGCCCTGCCGCATTTAATCCACTTGCCAACTTAACGGCATTTTTGTGTATTTCACTTGCAATGGCTTTTAGCCCATCAGGACCGTGCCAAATTGCGAAACTAGCCGCCATATTTGCAAGCAACGCTTGAGCAGTACAAATGTTAGAAGTCGCTTTTTCGCGGCGTATGTGTTGCTCACGTGTTTGCAACGCCAAGCGATAAGCCTTGCGCCCTTTTGAATCGATGGATTCACCAATCAAACGCCCTGGTATCGTGCGTGTAATTTTATTTGTTGTTGCAAGAAAAGCAGCATGTGGACCGCCATTGCCTAAAGGAACACCAAAGCGTTGAATACACCCAACAACCATATCTGCGCCCCAATTACCGGGCGCATCTAACAACACAAGCGCCATTGGGTCTGCACAAACAATTACCAATGCGCCAGCTTCTTTTGCTTTCGCTACAATTTCTTTTGGATCAATCAAGCCACCAAATGTATCTGGATATTGAATGATAACAGCCGCAGTTGTTTCATCAATCTCACCTTTGTTACTGCCTGATTCTGCAACATCAAAACCAATGCTAGAACCACGGGTCTTAAGCACGTCCATCGTTTGCGGATGAAGCGCATTAGCAACGACCATTTTTGTACGCGCACTACGAAATTGCCTAAAGGCAATGCCACAAGCCTCAGCAACCGCAGTCCCCTCATCTAGCAAGGACGCATTGGCAACTGGCAAGCCAGTAAGTTCGCTAATCAAGGTTTGATAATGAAACAACATTTCTAAACGGCCTTGAGAAATCTCAGGCTGGTACGGCGTATAAGAGGTGTACCAACCTGGGTTCTCTAACAAATTACGCTGTATAACTGGCGGCACATGACAATTATGATAACCCTGTCCGATCAATGACTTAGCGACAATGTTTTGACTCATTTTCTCATGCAGTTCAGCCAAGGCCTCTTGCTCACTCGAGCCCGATTCAATATTAAGTGGACCTTTAAAGCGAATGTTATCAGGCACAGTTTGATCGATCAAAGCATCAAGAGAATTAACATTTAATGTATCCAACATTGTGCGTTGATCGCTTAGCGAAGGACCAATATGGCGATATACAAATGAGGTATGCGGCTTAGTCATTTCAAGCTCCGTATGCCGCCTCAACTGATTTGAGACGGTAAAATATTAAGTAAAAGATTATGCAATTAAGGCTTTATAAGCTTCAAGATCCATCAAAGATGAAAGTTCACTTACATCAGCTACTTTCATTTTATAAAGCCAGCCATTGCTTTCAGCCGCAGAGTTTACCAATGCAGGATCGCCTTCCAGCGCATCATTCACCGCTGTAATCTCACCAGCAATTGGTGCGAAAACATCAGAGGCAGCTTTTACAGATTCAACCACGACATTTGCATCACCCTTAGCAATTGCGGCTCCAACAGAGGGAAGCTCAACAAATACCAAATCACCCAATTGTTCTTGGGCATAATTTGTAATACCAACCGTTGCTATGCCGTCTTCAACACTAAGCCATTCATGCTCATCCGTGTAATAAATATCAGCCATAAAATTCTCCTAAATTCAAAATTATCTTTTATAGTTATGTGGCGCGAATGGTAGTTTCTCGATCTTCATTTCAAGTTTACGGCCGCGCACATTTGCAAAAATAGCGCCCTCTTTTGCTTCCACTAAAATAAGGCCCAATGCGACAGGATGATTTACTGAGGGACCAAATCCGCCAGAAGTAATGAGGCCTATATCGTTACCCTCACCATCTTCTAACTTAGCGCCTGCTCGCACTGGAGTTCGTTCAACAGGCACTAAACCAACACGCATGCGTATGCGCCCATTGCTAATTCTATTTGTCAAAGATTCGGCACCAATAAATGGACCACCTTCGCGTAATGTTTTTGGAATAGCCCACAACAACCCAGCTTCATGTGGTGAAATTTCTTCGGTTAAATCTTGTGAGTATAAAGACAGACCAGCCTCAAGGCGCAAACTATCGCGCGCGCCCAAACCAATCGCCTCAACAGCATCATCTGCTAATAGTTTTTCAGCAAAATCGGCGGCCTCACCTTCTGGCATCGCAATTTCAAAACCGTCTTCGCCCGTATAGCCAGTTCTAGACAAGAACCAACCCTCTTTGGGTTCAACACCGCTCATGAATTCCATTTCATTCACAGCAAACCCCAGAGCACCTAAAACATCAACAGCTTTTGGGCCTTGAAGCGCCAAAAAACCGCGCGGAATGACAGTGACCGTAACATCAAAACGATCTGCAACTAGATTTACATGCGCTATGTCTTTTTGCGCACAACCAGCATTAGCAACAATTAGATAGCGCTCATCACCCAATCGCGTGATGATAAGGTCATCTTTAATGCCTGCATTTTCGTTTAAGAAAAATGTATATTTAGCTTCACCTATCTTTTGAGAAGCCGCATCATAGGGGCAAGCGCGCGCAATCATTTTTGCAGCTTCAGGACCAGTAATTTCTATATGCACCATATGAGAGATATCAAACAGGCCTGCCGCTTCGCGCGTATGAGCATGCTCTTTCATCACCCCTAAAGGATAAAATAGCGGCATAGAATAACCAGCGAATGCGCCCATTTTAGCGCCAAGTTTTTCGTGAAGTGTATAAAGCGGTGTCTTCTTCATTCAAATTCCTCAAGTCACAGGTTAGCAGCTTCACAATCGAAGCGACTTCCCCTCTGTCTTGAGCCTGAGAGACTGGCAGGAAATTTCCTGCTTACACCGTCGGCGCGGGACAAGCCCGACTTTCCAGAGTGCTATAACATCAACGGTCCTTTTGCCTGAGAGATTTTGGGTATTTACACCGTCGGCGGTGATGAATTATCATCACACTCTCCCATTGATGCCTTAGAGTATTAACTCAGCTAGCAATACACATTTACAATGAGAGACAAAAAACTGCAAGTAACAATTCGTATGATGTACACAGACTAATTTAGTAGATTTCTTAAAACTACAAAATTAACCTAGATAAAAGTTGAGAAAACTCTGGGAAATCTGGACTGCACGCTCTAACGCGCGTCTTTCCGCAAAACAACATCGCGTAGCCATGCACTAGAGACCATACCATGGTTTCGATTACCAAGTTATCTGAAGTCAGATTATCAGTAGTTAAATTTTCAGGTGCAGTAATTTTACTTTGGCCAAATGGTGCACAAGCATCACGCAAGATTTGATACGAAGCATTGGTTTTTTCTAAAAATACATCACGCGTCAGATCATTTAAATCGTCGGGTATTATATCATGTGGCTGGAACATAAATTTAAACAATGAAGTATGGGCGGTTGCAAAGGATATATACCCCCGACAAACAGCATCTAAATGGGCCATGTGAGATGGGGCACTTTTAATACTAGCTTCACGCATTGCTTCTGCAAACAAATCATGGCCATGCGCGATTATCGCCGCTCTTAAACCCTTCAATCCATCAAAATGATGCGCAGGTGCGGCATGTGAAACGCCTGCCTTAATTGCACATTTTCGAAGTGTAAGCGCATCAGCCCCTTGTTTATCAATTAACTCAAGTCCAGCAAGGACAAGCGCTTCGCGTAAATTACCATGGTGATGGGGTTTGTTTGCTTGTTTCATTATTGCAGAATACCAGACAACTTGACACTGTCAATTTAAAATGAGAAGTAGACACTGTCAAGTTCGAAAGGAACATCATGTCCACCTCCCGTATCCCGCTTAACATCGTAATATTTCTTAGTATTTTAATAGCCCTGCCATCCTATCGATTCTTGGCTTTGGAAATGGAAATAGCTTTTCAGGGTATGAATTACCATATAGAGCAACGCTTGCTAGCATTTATGCTGCACATAAGCGCTGCCCCAGTGGCGTTACTAATTGGTGGGTTTCAATTTATTCCAGGTTTGCGCATGCGCTTCCCAGCAATCCATCGCATCATGGGTCGCATCTATGTTCTAGCTGTGCTGATTGGCGGTATTAGCGGACTAGTATTAGCATTTGGAAACGAAAATGGTGATCTTACCCGATTGGGGTTTGGCCTATTGTCGACCGGTTGGCTAATCTGCACAGCACTTGCAACACACCATGCTATTGCAAGACGCATAGGCGAACACCGAAAATGGATGATACGTTCTTTTGCATTAACATTTGCTGGCGTTACGCTTCGACTATACCTATCCATATTTTTCGCCACCGGGTTCGAATACTCTGAAGCAGTGATCTATTTGGCTTGGATTTGTTGGGTGCCCAATCTGTTGTTTGCGCAATGGTGGCTACGCAGATATTCTTCCCAATCATAACACACATCAAATGTCATAAGGCCTCATTTAGAGATGGCAAACAAATCCTGATAATTAAGTGACTTTGAAAACAGAGTGAAAGAATTATGGAAAGCTTAAAAACCATGTCCCTACCCTACAAACAAAAACACCGCCCAAAAGGCGGTGTTTAATTAGTTTTGTATTTAAAAATCTTATAATAAATACTATTTATCTTCTAGCAAATTGTTCCACGAACGCATTGACCAAAGATGTGAGTATATCAAATTAAGCGCACCAGATTTACGAAGCTCCAAGAATTTATCGTCTGACAATTCTGACAATTTTTTCTCATCAACAATACTAAAACCAGTAATTTTAGCTTTTTTCTTACCGCCATCCATTGAAACATCTGCACTGCGATCAATCAAAATATCAGCGTCATCAATTTGTTTCAAAAGCTTAGCCGTGCCTTCAAGTTCTTGGCGATAATTATAGCAAAATGCCAAAGCATGTTTTGCAACATTGCTTGCTTCGCCTTTTTCATAAAGCGCTTCACCACTTGACTTGCCGAACAAAGAACTTTTCTCATCAACACCCAGGCTTAAATTCTTGTCATCAGATTGAACCAACAAGAAAGGATACCTACGAACATAAGCTGGAATATAAGTATCAGCGCGCCATTTTTTATCTTCGCCAATAAATAGGTTCTCACCAGCAGTATGACCAGTCACAGCAAACGCTTGAAGGTTTTCACCAATTTTGCTGAACACTACAGGATAATGAACGGCAGCTTGCGCAAATTCAGTAGCAGCCAAAATGATTGAATTTGCAGATTTAGCAAATGAATAATCTTTCATTTGCGCTATTTTAAGCTCTGAGTGAGAACCCTTATTTAGCGGAACAACAGATTCATAAAACATTGGAAAGTTAGCTGCAGGTGCAGTCACTTCTTTTGTATCTTTAGAAGCGGCAGGTGACTTACCATTTGCTTCTACTTTTTTCTCATCTGCCTTTTTAGCTTTTTTACCAGTCATTTTGCAATCCATTACCCGTTTTGAAATTATAGTTTTCGCTTACTTAGTTTTCAACAATGCAATGGCATCTTTCATACCATCTTTACCAATGTTGATTGGATAAGTGGCAGTTTTGTTAATGTGATATCTCCAAGAAGGCTTATCAGATTTGGCTATTTTATCAATAATAGCCGCATCTACAGGAAACTTTCCGTAGCAATAATTGCCAGCGCAATGTGTAAATTTACCATCAACTATTTTAACATCACCAGAATAAAGAGCAGGGTTTGTAGTAAAGTTCACATTTGTAAATGTACGCATAAACAGCGTTAGTTTTTTACTTTTGCCTTCGCCATCATACGCAAATGCCAATCTAGCAACTTCTTTTTTTGTTCTAGAATTTGAATAAGACTGCGTTGCTTCGCAATGCGTAATTGTCTCTACCTTTGCAGACTTAACATCTTTTATCTTGTCTGCCTTTTTTGGGTCAGCTTTTTTAACCTTCGCAGGCGTTACAACAAATCTGTTGCATTCAACTTCCCAAGCACCAAAAGATTCTACAGAACGTTTAGGTTTTGGACTTCCTTGAGCAAATGCAGTTGATGCAAAAGTGCAAGCTAATGCCATTGAAACAGTTGATTTAATGATCCAATTTGTCATTTCACATAATTCCTATCTTGAAAATTTGTTTATTCTGTTACGCGATCGATCGAGTAAAGAAGTATAATTGTGGTCCGTTTATGGTGCAAAGCTGCCATTTATCTTCGGCATATTTGCTCAAAATTCTTGGAAGAACTTTTTGTATTTTAGCATCTTTAGGAGATAGTACTTCTACTTTTGGAACATCCCCCTCAAAACCACTAAGTTTTAAATGTCCTTCATCTTGTAATATTTTCATGCCTATTTTATCTAAATCAGGCGGTGTGGCTACAAGGTATTCTAAAGAAACGCCCTTGCCAACCTTTTCGAAAATATAACATTCCATTTTGTTGACGGCAGTTAAGCGCCAACCTTTTTTACCAAAAGTATTCAATACCCGAGGCAGAATATTATTAGAATGTGCTTTGATTTTATTGGTAATGATATAACCAGATTTTTGTTTTGGATCTTTCTTTGCTGCGCCTTGCTTCACAAGTGCCTCAAAAACCAAAAGATCCAATTCAGAAACAGTCAGCACCATAAAATCGGCACTGACCTTCTCTTTTTTACCCGCAGGTACAGACTTTGCATTCATTTTAACTAATGACGTGCAATAACACGGAAATGGAACTGGCCATCATGATTATCATTAGTAATTAGATCGCTATCGTGAACTTTCCATCCATAAGCCAACTCCGCATACAAACCTTTGCTATTCGCATATGTTAAGCCAACACCAGTACCTGAAATTGAAGTGGAACCTTCATTAGGAGTTGCTGTGCCATTAACGGAAACAGATCCTATGTCAAAGAAACCAAATAAACGTAAACTATCGCTTACCCCATCTTCTTGAGAAATACTAACGCTAGGTCCCTGAAGTTCAAGTCGAGCTAAAATACCATTATCACCACGGATAACATTCTCTTGGAAACCACGGATAGTATTCATACCACCAAGATAAATCAATTCACTACCAATCAAACGATCACCAGTATATTGGCCTTCAATTTCAGCATTAAATACCCAATCATTATCCAAAAATACTGAATGGTCTAAACCAGCACGAAAGAATGTGTATTTGGCAGTAGAACCTTGGCGAGAAACATTAAATGCAGCATCGGTATTGTTGTCAAACAGATCACCCGGTGAATGCCAAACACCTGCAAACAGGCTTGTAGCACTTTTCGAATTTCTGCGATCACCATTTAATAGCGCAAAGAATTGCCCTACTTCTGTATCGGCTCCCGGTGTTGCAACACCTCCAAATTCAAAGGCGTTATTGCTGTCTTTGTAAGCAAAACCAAGACGTGTATCCCAATTAAATCCGTTTTTACGATCCAACTGGCTGATAAATGTTGCACCAAACTGCTTGCTTTTACCACTGCTTGCACCAACGACTGCATTTTTAACATAAGATTGTGAAAAAGCGGCTGTCAATTGCAAATCGGTACGAACGGCTACAGGCAATGTGTATTGAAGCACATGAGCAGCAAGTTCATCGTATCCACCTTCAGATGTCGTGAACTGATAAGAAAACTCGTGATCTTTGCCCCAAAGGTCGCTTAAAACGAATCCTGGGAAAAATCTATATTCGCCAGATGTACCTGGACCAGTTGAATCTGCGCCGATAAAGATTGACCAAGGCTTAGTCTCTTTAACATCTAAAGCGATGTCTGTTGCGCTAAATTCTGCGCCAGGAGAATAGATGGCATCAACACGACGATTAACCCTTCTACTTTTCCAACGTAAATGACTAATAACAGTATCTTCATCAATCACATCACCAGGAGCCAAACCAAAGCCATCTGCATAATAAGATGGGTCTGTTGCATTGCCTTCAACCGTTAAGTCTCCCAAACGACCAACAATAGCGATTACTTGCACGACTTTGTTTGAAACATCTTGTGGCGGTATAACGACATTAACAACAGGTAAACCAGCTTCTCTAAAAGCTAGAACCATATCGCGTGTCAAACGGTCTAAAGATGCGAGAGAAACAGGCTCTCCAATGTATTTATGAGCAGCAGAACCGACAGCGTGAGGAACAACATCTCCGCGCAATTCTACGCCAGCAGCTGACGTACCTGCTTCGATTATCGATTGAGGATCGTTAACAATAACGATGCCTTTTAAATTACTGAAAATTTCTGTTTCGTCTTCTGAAATTTCCAAAGCATGCTTGGGAGTCAAAGAAATTTGATTTCCCGGACCTTTTATAAAACCTTGTTGCAAACGATCCGCAGACTGCGCGTGAGAGAGTGAAACTCCTCCCACAACAGAAAGCCCAATAATAACAGCTGACAGTGTCGTGCTAGACAGCCATTTCATTTTGAACTTAGACATTTTCTTTACCACTTCGCCCTGTTTAGTCGTCACCGACTTTATTTATTTCAAAAAACTAAATTATTATAATTATTATGATTAGTTATATTTTTTTTCTTCAAATACTATGTAGCTCGACGCAAATGATAGAGCTGTAGGATATGTCTCTTGCTGATAGGCGTTTATAGCCCCAGCTTCAACATATTGTCCATAACTTGCTGACCCCTCATATGAACTACTCATATCGAATGAATCTCCATATACAACTGATCCAGAATAACCATTTACCTTCGGTTCTGTCGTAATAATGATCTCTTTAGAGACAATTGAACCGGCACCCGAATTATTTAAAGAGAAACGTTCATAGTTAATAATCGGGTTCACTGTTGTTTTGAAATAATCAACTTTATTAGAAACAACATTTACCACATTATTTGTGCGTTTTTCATTATTTATGGTTACCGGACGAACATATCCATACTCATTAACCACTGTTGGCAAGTTAGATTGTCCTGAAATCATACTACTTGGAAGAACATAGCTGTTTTCAGTAGATACAAATATTAAAGACGGATCAAAATCACCATTCAATCCAAGATTATGGTTTTGACCACCACCAGCATTGCCTGAGAATAGAGTATTTGAACCCACGCCAGTTAACTGACCAACATAACGTTCTCTTACTAGATTACACTCTTCAACAGTTAGACCACTCTCTTCACAAGCCAGCTCTAAGCTGCTCGTTCCAATATAATCATCTGCTAGAGAATCAATGTTAATCGCTGTTCTTGTTCCATTTTCTTCATCGAAGAATACAAGTTCAAATCCATTATCATCAAAACGCTCTGTTAGGTAAGGCGTAAAGAACGCATGATCGCCAGTAGTAGTTGGCGGAGTTTCGAAATAGAAGCCAAAGTTACCAGCCCCAATAAAGCTGTCATCATATAATGATAATTCAGAAGCTAGCTCGAATTCATGCTCATGATCTAGACCACCTTCAGCTGTAAACACATTACCTGAATTTGATGCGCGCGCTGGAATAGCATCGCCCGCAGCAGCCATATCTGCATCACTATCATTGAAAGTAACACCTGGAATAATTGTTAGACCTTCCTGCGCATTCAAGAAGAAGCGCAATTCGCCATCAACATCACGATTACCAATACCGCCATATCCAGAATTGATCTCAACTGGATTTGCAAAGCCATCTATCTTCAAGATATCCGCAATAAGCAGAGAATCTTCAGCAGAAGCGTTCTGCCCTGCAGCGATGCTAGTATTACCATAAATACGATCACGAATGTTAGAACCGGCTAGGCTTTCAGGCGTAGCATTAAGGTTAGAAGTTGCTAGCGTTGCAAAGTCATAATGCTCGTGGCCAATTGCACCACCAATAATATGAACATCACCACCAGCTCTTACCCAAACATCGCCAGCAGAACGTTGTGTCTCGTTATTAACACCCTCATCTGCACCAGCCAAGTTATGACCAATTCTAGCAACACCGCCACCTGATAGGATCAACAGATCATCACCAAGGCCGCTCTCGTCTGCAATAGCAGCCGCTGCACTCGCAATTACAGTTCCGTTTGGAGCATCCGCACCAGCATCAGTTCCTGCTTCAACAGTGATATCACCATCAAGCAACTGAACAGTCACTGAACGAGAACCACCATCAACTTGCCACTCATTACTATCTGGAGATTGATGACCAACCATTGTGCGGCCAGTCGCAGTTTCGATAATTACATTATTACCTGCACCGTTTGTACCTACACCACCCAGTCCTTGGTTTGTATTATTACCAAAGATTATATCTGAACCGACAATCTGACGTAATTCGCTGTCACCTTGTGCAAGACCAGTTGTTGCATCACCATCTACATTTAGGGGAGACGTTGTTGATGTAGGGTTACCTGTTTCAACAATATAATGACCAACTTGTGTTTCGCCCGTTACAGAAGCAAGAATGATATCTTGCGCAGCGCGGAATTCGATAACACTACCCGTTGTATCAGCTACTAAGCCATCCGCTCCAAGAATTGACGATCCAATTGCTTGAAGTGCATTGAACTGTCCTTCTGGAGCCAATGCAGGTGTTACATCACCCATTGTGCTGGTTGAACGATGACCAACTTGTATGTCGCCACCCAGTCTACCATCAAGCTGAATATCACCTTGTGTACCATTAACAGCAACTACGACTGTATCCGTTTGACCAGTTGCACCAGTGGCCTCAAAGTAAATCTCACTTCCATCACCATTGATGATTGAAGAAGCAACCACATGCCCTGTGCTACCGCCAACTACTGAAGTGGTTGTTGCTGCAATATTTGTTGCATCGAACAAATCAGTCTTGTCACCATCAACTGCCGCTAAGTGGAATGCTTCGTGGCCAAAGTGAACTCTGCCAGCAGCACCATCATTTTGAAGCGTGATTTCACCAGTAACAATTCTGATGTCAGCCTCAACAATTTGAGTAGCCATAACATCTGGCTGATTGAAGTTATCATTCACACCAGTTGCGCTTGGACCTTCATTAGCCGTTCCTTGATGATCGGCAATACCATTTTCAAGCGTACCGTTAAGTGCATCATCTTCCAAATCGCTAGGATTTGCAGAATCATCAGCAGAGAAAGCTGATTGCGTTGCTTCATGTCCAACATGCAGTTCGTTCGCATCAACACCAAGATGTGCAGTAAAGCTAGATGAAGTCGTAATATTAACATCACCCGTTACAGTTTGCGTGACAGTTACGCGTTCACCATATTGATTACTCGTTGGGGCATTAACCTCACCAGATTGACCAAATTGCTCAGCGTCATGGCCGATGTAAATCGCCATATCACCAAGACCAAGCACATTCACTTCAAGATCTTCAATTTGTGAAAGCTCAATATCACCCGATACGGTTTGAACCATATCAATTGTTGAACCATCATCTAACTGGTTAATGCCAGAAATAGCAGTTTGCGTAATTTGTAATGCTCCACCATCTTCACCATTACCAAGACGGATATCACTATCGTTTAATCCACCAGTTTCGAAAATTAGGTCAGCATTATTGCCATCGCCAGCCGCATCCAAAGTAACAATTACAAGGTCACCATTGTCATTACCCGAAACACTTTGCTTCGTATTAATGAAACCACCACGGTTTGAACCAAGGTCAGCTTGACCATCGCCCACGCCGCCAACTGTTGGATCAGATTCTGATTCATTCAAATCTTCAGCTTGATGACCGAAGTGAATAAAGGTGTCAGCGGCACCATCAGCCAATATCTTACGATCTTGCTTATCAACTGCTGAAGCCATTTGTTCAGCATTAATACTCACTCCACCAGAGATAATTGAAGAATTAATGATGTCACCACCATTACCTAACTTAGATTCCAAATCAGACCAACCTGCTGTGTTGATTACATCGGCTGTATGCAGCAAGTGAACTTCAGCTACGCCAACTGCACCCGTAGCGAAAATCACAACTTCTTCGGCCTGAATACTAATATCGCCTCTCGTTACGTTTTTAGTAACAATTGAACCACCATCACCTGCAGTTCCACCTTCTTCTGCGCCCCCATCAGTGTCGCCACCGCCCCACTTGGTCGTATTAATCATCATACGACGATGACCAAGCTCAGTTAATGATAATGCATCAGATGTGGCGCCAATTGAGACAACACTGTCATCTAGATCATCTGCCGCAGTATAATCACCACCCTGACCACCGGTTCCACCAAAGATAGTAGCCAAGACGCTATCATCTGTAGCAACAGTGTTTACATCAACACCAGCAGCCACACGGCCCGCAAGTATTGTAATATCGCCGCGAACTTCGCCAGTATCCGTAACACGGAACGCCTCAGCAACAAGTGCACCAGAACGTGGTGTTGGACTAATTGTACGTTCATACGTAATGCTAAGAGCATCAATACCAGTAATGCTTGATGTATGCGTATTAAGATGATTTTCACCATCTAATGATAGCGTATTGAGTGAACCGTAAACAATGTCACCAGCTTCTGAGAAGTCAGAGATTTGATCGCTAGCTTGGGGAATTGAAGCAAGAAGCGTTTCAAATGATGCAACAACATTAATCATTTGTTGTGAGTAAGCTTTCACATCATTAACAGCTCCAGATTCAGAGGCTACACCAATTTCTGCAAGTGCGGCTTCAGCCCCAGCAACAGTGGAACGGGCAACTGTTAGTAAGCGGAACAGATCACCTTGATCGTTTAGCTCAGCGTCTTCAAGGCCATCATCCGCAGGGAAGCGGTCTGCATTTTCAGCAGCCAATTCAAGCGATTTAACAACATTGCGCATGTCTTCTACAGCGTTTTGTGCATCACGAAGCGTTGCTTCACCATCCACATCGCTACCAGCGTCATCTAAACCAACAAAGGTAGTTAGATTATCGTCTGCTAATTCATCACGGCTCTCACCAAAGGCTGCACGCGCAGTAACTGGATTTGAAGTAAGCGTTGTAAAATCAGTTTCGTGACCAATTTGAATGATAGATTTAGCACCTGCACCACTAACAGTGTCGATCACAACTTGGCGACCTTCGCCAATGCGTGCAGCACCATCTGATGCTGTTCTACGATCAGCATCTAATGTTTGCAGAACAATATCACCATACACATCATCACGGTTGATAAAGATACCGCCAGCATCGCCTGCAGTTTGTGTTTTAGGATCCCCTAAATATTCAGAAGCAGACAGTGTCTCAGCAATCACTTGCTGCTGGTTACCAATTTCAAGAATTGACTTAGAACCATCAGAAGAAATTGAAAGCACATCTACATCTTCAGTAATAGATGTAATTGTAATCAATCGCTCATTGTCGTCACCAGCTTCTTCGCTGTCACCTAGTTTACCAAGTGCAATTTCAATGCGCCCTGAATCGCCATCTTCAATGATACCGTTTGCAGCAGCAACACGAGATGAAAGCGCAGTACCATTAACTTCTTCAATGTCTGAATCGCCACCAAAGCCAGCAATGATATTGCCTGTTCTTGGATTGTCTTTAACTGCACCATCTTTAGCGAATGCCGTATCAGCATCATTACCAATTGTACGTTCATGACCAATCATCAAGTGGCCATGACCACTTAAGCTTGTATTCACTTTGATAAGAACGCCATCGCGGCCAACAATATCAATATCTGCACCAAGATCGGTTTGAGCGATAAAGATGTCACCACCATTACCTTCTAGCAATCCTTCGGCACCCATTGGGCCAGTCAATGCACCTTGGCGACCTGCGTCCCCAGCTTTTACAGCATGGATTAAGAAGTCATGACCAATATGTGTTTCTACTTCAGAAGCACCATCTGGCAAAGATTCTGCGAGAATTTGAATAGACTGATCGTCATCTGCATCTTTAAGAGCAACAAGTGAAATTTCTGTACCGTAATTAACGCGCGCATCTGTACCTGACGTTGCACGTTCAGAACCAGAAATCACACCACGTTGATAGATAAACACGTCGCCGCCATTACCATTATGACCATCGTCGAAATTATCGCCGCTTTCTGATCCGCCTTTGCCGGCCTGTGCAGAGAACGGCAAACGATACGCTGTATAGTCAGGACCAACCGTTAGACGGTGACCAACCCATGCACGTATTTCATGTGCTGAATCAGAGGCATCAATCGCATTAATATCAATTTTATGATCTGAAATTAGCTGAATATCGCCATTTTGAGCATATTGATCGATGATAGCATCGCCGCCATCACCACCAATGCCATTTGCATTCGCATTTGCACCAATTAAGTCTTGCCCATCACCCGCAATGATTTCGCGCGCTTCAGCCTGGTGACCTATATGTACGATCTCCATTGAGCTACCAATTGAAGTTGATTTGGCTTCTGCAAGAATACCGCGAGCAGCATCTGTTGTATCATAAGCCATTGCGGTGATTGTGATGTCACCATCCGCTGACAATTCTTCAGTATAATCACCATGTAGAGCAAGCGAACCTTGAACCACAACTGCGTTACCACCGTGACCAGATGCAGCCATGACAGCAATTATGCTTTGCATTTCGGCATCACCGCCACCAATAATTTTACCATCACCATCCACAAGAGATGGAATTGAGAAGTTTGTATCCCCGACAAAATCATCATCGCGGTCGTTATAAGCAACAATTGTTGCATTCTCACCGACCAAACGATCTAGGAAAATTTCCATTTCGCCAGTTTGTTCACTGCCCTTGTTTTCAAAGTAGTCAACAAACGGAGCAACTAGCTTCTGTTCAAATTCTGACAGAGCAGCATAAGCAGCTGCATCCGTTGCACCTGCTGTACGACGTGCGTGGAATTCGCGAAGTGCTTCGTATGTGAAGTAGATAGACTGCGATGAATTAACCGCTGTTCCGCCAAAACCACCAATTTTTGCATTAGCGCGACCTTCCATGCGGTGACCAACAGCCGCCACATGCATTTGACCGCCAAGCGTGGTGTCGGTTGCAAGAATATTAACAGAATTTTCTGCAGTTAGCGTAATATCGCCAGAAAGCTGACCTTGGAAAGTTAAAGCGTCGCCACCATCACCACCTTGAGCAGAAATAACCGCAGGGAACGCTGGATTAGTCCCAGCTTCTTTAGAAGCATTACCACCAGCGCCGCCAGTTGCAGCAACATGGGTCATATGACCAACACGCGCTTCACCACGATGCGTATTTGTATCTGCAATATTACCTGAAATAGATTCGATTGTGATGTTGGTAGATTTATCATCCCCTGAATCGTTATATGTTGATGTTGCCCAACCTGGTGTTTTGTGGACATTTGAAATCGAGATATCACCATCGATTGCAGCAATAGTCGTAATGGCTGTACCGCCGTCACCACCATCGCCTTCAGAGATTGTTGCGCCCAATGAAGATTGAATACCATCACCACCATCAGCGGCGACAGTTTCTGCAAAGCCATGATGACCAACAAGCGCACTGTTTATATACAGTGGTGAATCTTGATTGCTTGCAGGGCCAGTGGTCGTTTGAATTAACACCCCATCATAACCAGCACTAATTGTAGTAGCCCCGCCATCACGTACAATACTGTCGTTCATAGTAATGGTAATATCTGCGCCATTGTCATCGTCGAGACCATACACATTATTATCAACATCACGGCCCGTTATCGAACGGCCAGTACCATCAACATTTAGATCAACAACTGCATTACCAGCATCACCACCACGGCGATCTGTGCCTAAATACATGCGATTTTCAGTATCAATCGCATATGGTGTGTCACCATCATCTGTAGAGCCAGTATAATTATAATCGCTGTCAACTAAATTAGGATCATCATAAGTTTGGATTGAGTTAGTAGACCCTTCAAGCCCACCATGTCCGCCAGCACCACTTTCAGCATAGGCATAGCCACCATGACCAACAGTAGAAAGGATATGATTGTCTATACCTGTGAAAATTGTGTTTGCAGAAGACTTAATCTCCAATGCATTTACACCAATCTTATTATAACCAATATCAAGCGTGATATCGTAATTATAACCAGCTTGCGTGATTATTGCATCGCCACCTGTACCGCCATTAGCAGTTTGGTTGTTTTGCTCATTCACTTGCCAATCTGGTGTACCATCACCAGCTTTACCAGCAACAGCATGTGCCAAATCACCATGACCAACTTGCGCTCTTACGCGGCCATCTTTGTTCTCAAAATCATTTGCAGTGATTGAAAGGCCATTACCTACATACCAATTAGCTGAGTTAGCATTACTGAGATCCACAAGATCAATCGTAATGAAAGTATCAATAATATCGTGCTGTGTAACTTTTGCGTCGCCGCCGTCACCACCGTTGCCGTTTAACTGCCCATCATCACCATTGCCGCCTTCGCCACCTTGCGAATACGCACGACGACCGTGACCAATTTGTGCAATAATTGTATTGTCTGGACCGCCTGGCACAATTGCCGCGCCATTTTCAGCAATAATAACAACTGAGAAATCTTCAGTTCCGTCAGCATCATCAGCACCAGTCATTACGGTAATACCGCCTTTAATCTGGTTTTGAATGATATATGCATCACCGCCATCGCCGCCACGGGCTATTTCAGTCTGGCTTGAACCGTCTGGACCACCTGTTGGGTTCCAATGAGATTCGCCTTTACCACCTGTATTACCAGAGATAGAGCCTGCCGTTGCAAATGCTTCATCAATTTTACCAGCAGTGGCAAAAGCTTCTGCATTGTGACCAATTTGAGCAATCGCATTGTTATGACCAAAATCTGTATCAACGAATGAATTTACCAAAATCTGCTTAGCATCATTAGAATATGTTTCATCCAATGAATTAAACGTATTGATAAAGATATCACCAACCAAGTGATCTTGCTCAATATTTACAATATTGTCGTCGCCACTATAGGCAGCAACATCATTGTTATAACCTTGAACCACAGAAGCATTGCCGCCACGACCACCATGACCATTTACAGCGTATCTATGTGCATCGCCACCATCTGCGCTTACATGCGTATCTGTTGCGCCGTCTATGCCCTCACGGCCTGAACGGAAATCTGCATAGTCTGCAGATGTATCAGAAACCTGCCAAGCACTGTGACCAATTGTTGCGATGTGATAATCATAACCATCTTGTGAAACAACATCATCGATCAGGTTAACTGAAACAACAAGACTTGTTGCTTCTCCCTTATCATTATCGCCAGTAGAAACTGAAATGTTACCGCTTGTTGTACCAACTTGTGTATAAGCATCGCCGCCTCTACCGCCATTTGCAGTTGAAAAGTCGCTTACAAGTGAAACATAATCAGAACTCGGTCTTCCGTCATTCGCATACGCATCTAATAGATCTACTGAGCGAAGCTCATTTTCTGTGCTCCAGCCACCTTGAACATGGTCAACATCGAAGTTCTCACCAGTAACAGCTACATAATCTAATACGCCTAAACCAGTAATTCCGTTCACATCGCTATCGCCAGTATAGGCATGTGCATTTACATAATTCGCACGGCCATCAATTGTGTCCATGAAACCATCGCGATCAATGTCTACGATGTCTAAACGACCATCACGGTCGAAATCGACAAGATCAACATCACCATCGCGGTCCATATCGACGAATACTTGTAGTGCTAATTTGCCAGCGTCAACATCAGTGCCATTTGGAGCAGTTTTTCCACGCGCATCAAATAGGTTTTCATTCGTTTGATCTTGATAGCCATCATAAGTAGCAACTGTGCGACCAAAACGGCCTAAGTTACCTGTATTATGCGCATAACGTGTGTTGTTAGATTCTGTATTGGTAACAAATGTACCATCATCATCCAAAATAAACTGCGGATCAGCTTCTTCATCGTGGAAGATGACATCATCGCCATCCAAAACCACGGTCGCGATACCATCTGTATTG
>NVRK02000096.1 GCA_002400845.2 Hyphomicrobiales bacterium | reverse complement strand
ATAATTGTTTTTTGATAATGAAAAATTTCTGAGAATTTTATTTTCGTGTTGTTTAATTAATTGTTTAACTTTAATTAAAGCCTATTGGTCAAATGAGTTTTGAACTTTAGTAAATTGCTCTAATTAGGTGGTTAATCTAATTCAAACGCTTATAGCGTAATCAGATGTGAATCAAGTAGTTGTTGATAAAGATATGTTGTTTTGGTCAAAGGCTGATGAGCCTCTTGGACGGTGCACAACTGAACCCTTAGGGCGATGCACGATCGAGCCTTTTGGACGGTGAACAGATAAACACTTTTCCAATGGCACTCTAGCCGATGCACCATCACGGTCATCCGTTGGATCGGTGTTCCACTGCGTTCCACCTGGTGCCCATTCAATTTCTGCAATGTTACGCAGACGACACCTATCATAAGATTGAGGCAACCAAACATTGACTTTTAGCTCAACATATTGACCGGGATTAACCAGTACATGCGGACGCCAGCAGCGCAGAGCGGATGGGTTGGTTGACCAACATGACCACGGCGGCACTGGCCCCACACCGAAGAATGCCCCAGCAGGTGCAGCCGGCACAGTATCCTTAACCAAGATATCACCAAAATAGGCATCAGGTCCTGTGTTACGAACCCGTATTTTAAATTGGCACGACCAGCCGCCAAACATTGCTTGGCAGTCTTTTGGTGATGCCGTTTTGGTAAGCCGCAAATTTGTATTGTATGGAATTTCTGGCGGTCGAAATTCTGGCGGCCATTCTGGCGGTGGAAAATCATCTAGTGGGAAGTAATTTGGTGGATATTGCAACTCTGCCTTTTGAACACAGGGTTGAAAAATTTCCACATCACCCATATGGCCAGCGTTTTGTGCATCTCCAACTTGTCCATCATAGTCAACGAAATACGATGCGACTGGCGGCACATTATTTGGTCGGATCATTCCTAATGCATTGCCCTGAAGTCCATGAACATCCGCTGGCGTATCACTGGAACCATCACTGGAAACCAAACGCCCACCTGTCGACCATAGAGTTCCACCACACTTACCAGCTTGGTTAGGCCCTATCGCTATGCCGCCATTCGCAGCTTCATGATCTGGTTGCATGCCTATGGCATAATAATCAGGATCTGGTTCCCAATGATTTTCGCTAGTCGTTGAAGGTTTATAACGCTGAACACTGGCTTGTCCGTGTTCGGCGAACTCTGTAAAGTTAAAACTTGCTTTTTGTAAGCCACGTTGAGCAAGGTAGAGACGTCCAGATTTGTCAAATAACATGTCAGTAATAGGACCATTACCCGACAGGCCTTTTACATCAAACTCAAGCTTTGCATCACTGGCAAATCTACCATCATTTAATACACCAATAGACCATACTTGAGGCTCATCTTGTGTTGTGTAGTAAAGTCGACCTTTGTTAACTGCAAGCCCCCAAACACGTCTTTTCGGCTGGGTATATCCCCAAGTTTGAGTGTCTTCTGAATCAAAAGATGCATCGGCGATATTCAGCAGACTGCCATCGTCATTAACGGCTGATAGACCAGCATTAACGCGGCCATTTACACCATGATCGAATGAATCGATTACCACGCCATCTTCAGAAATACGATAAATCATACCGTTATCAAGGTCAGTGGCAAAGAACTGGCGCGTTTTGGGGTCGTACACGACATCGCCAACACCAGCACCTGAATTTTCGGTAAGTCTGGCAAACTCACTGATCTCTCCAGTGTTACCATCAACTTTCCAAATTGAACCGGCAGAGCCACTTGGACCAAACTGACCATCCATGAAGGTGGCTCCAGCTTCGCCAAATTCTAGCCGTTCGGTACCGTTGCTTTCGACGATATGAAGGCCGAAAAGGGAAGTTGCACCTAGATATATGTTTGGCGCACCTCCGTTGGTACCTTCGTCAATAGCAATGGCAAACACTTGCCCAACTTCTCTAGCTGAAATTTGCCGTGTAACAGGGGCGCTCGTCATTGCGGCCGTAGAAAATCCTGCTAGTCCCGTCAAGGACATGATTTGTGCAGAGGGGCCATCTAGGTCGATACTGGGTGTTGGGTTAGAGGGTGATTGCGGGGCCGTTCCGGAAAATCCAGTTACGACTGCATCGCCAGCATTTAGAACTGGTCCTTGCTGTGCATGAACATTACTCGTCAATATTGTGGTGGCAAGAGCAACGCTACAAATAAGTTTAAGCTTATGAGTATTCATTTTTGTCTCCTTCCTTCTGGTTAGCACTGGAGTCGATTCTTCAGTGCTTAGAGAAAAGACCTACTCTTTTTTCACTGCACCATCCGTGCAAAGCGTCACACTTGTGTTCATTGGGCTAAGATAAAAATAAGTCGTCTCTATATGGAGAACATGCCTACTCAACATAGTTGGTCGGCTGACGGGAAACACAACGACCAAAAACATTCCAAAGCCAGTAAAAATATAAAGAAGAGGAGAAAGGGCAATTTTAGCAATGAATTCTTTTCTTAGCTTTTTTGTCCGCGTGATAAATTGATAGGCAGGCCAGCAACTTCTTCGATTGTTCTAGTGCCTAAAATATATCGTTCAGGCACTACTTTTTTATTGGTTTAAATATTGCGCTTCGTTATCGCGCAACGTGCGGTTTAAATTTTATTGATCCAAATCTTGCGCAGTGCTTGTCCAAATCACATTTTGGGGCGCGCACTGCGCAATGTATTTGTTAATTAAAGCGCTTTTTCAAGCTCTGGAAGTACATCAAACAAATCAGCCACAAGGCCATAATCAGCCACTTGGAAGATTGGGGCTTCTTCGTCTTTGTTGATCGCAACAATGACTTTAGAATCTTTCATACCAGCCAAGTGCTGAATGGCGCCTGAAATACCACAAGCGATATAAAGATCAGGTGCTACCACTTTGCCCGTTTGACCCACTTGCCAATCGTTTGGTGCATAGCCTGCATCAACCGCCGCTCTTGAAGCGCCAACTGCCGCGCCAAGTTTGTCTGCAACAGGTAAAATAAACGCATTGAATTTTTCTTCAGAACCAAGAGCGCGACCACCAGAAATAATAATCTTAGCCGAGGTAAGTTCTGGACGATCAGATTTTGCGATTTCAGCTTTTACAAATTTGGATAAACCTGGATCGCCAGCACTGTCAATTTTTTCAACTGTTGCACTGCCAGATGTTTCAGCAGAAGCAAAACCAGTTGTGCGAATTGTAAGCACTTTTTTTGCATCACAGGATTGAACAGTTTGAATTGCATTGCCTGCGTAAATTGGGCGCTGGAATGTATCTGCTGATATGATTTTAATCACATCTGAAACCTGCATTACATCTAGCAAGGCTGCTGCGCGGGGTAAAATGTTTTTGCCATTGGTCGTTGCTGGCGCTAAAATTGCATCATAATCGCCTGCAATTTTTACAATCAAATCAGCAACAGGTTCTGCCAGCATGTTGTCGTAAATAGCATCATCTGCACAAAGTACTTTTGCAGCACCAACAAGTTTAGCTGCTGCATCAGCAATTGAACCACAGCCCTTGCCAGCAACAAGAATGTGAACGTCGCCACCCAGTTGAGTTGCCGCAGTTAGTGCTTTACCTGTTTGGTCTGATAGTGACTTACCATCGTGATCTGCAAGTAGAAGAATAGTCATGTTTGTTTTCCTTATTTGCAGCGCTTAAAGCACACCAGCTTCGTTTTTAAGTTTGTCGACAAGCTCATTTACATCCGCAACGATGATGCCAGCTTTACGCTCTTCTGGCTCTTCAGTTTTAAGAACTTTTAAGCGTGGTGAAAGCTCAACGCCATAATCTGACGGTGTTTTTTCATCCAATGGCTTTTTCTTTGCTTTCATAATATTTGGCAGCGAGGCATAACGAGGCTCGTTCAAGCGAAGGTCCGTTGTTGCGATCATTGGTAGTTTAACTTCAATGGTTTGAAGGCCGCCATCAACTTCTCTGGTAACAACAGCTTTATCGCCATCAATGCTAATTTCATTTGCAAAAGTTGCTTGGCTCCAGCCCAATAGAGCAGAAAGCATTTGGCCAGTTTGGTTGCTATCATCATCAATTGCTTGTTTGCCAAGAATAACAACACTTGGGCCAACTTCGTCGGCGACTGCTTTTAGAATTTTTGCAACGTCTAACGGTTCAACTAAATCATCTGTCTTAACCAAAATACCGCGATCTGCGCCCATTGCTAATGCTGTGCGTATGGTTTCTTGGGCTTGTTTAGGGCCGATAGATACGGCAATAACTTCGTCTGCTATTCCTGCTTCTTTTAAACGAAGCGCTTCTTCTACTGCGATCTCATCAAACGGGTTCATTGACATCTTAACGTTAGCCAATTCCACACCACTGCCATCTGCTTTAACGCGTACTTTTACATTGTAATCAATGACACGTTTTACAGGCACTAAAATTTTCATGGAATTTCCTTTTCAACCGCCAAAAATAAGGCGTAGTGATTTGTT
>NVRK02000095.1 GCA_002400845.2 Hyphomicrobiales bacterium | reverse complement strand
TACCGTTATCAACCAGTTCGACGCCAGACATTCCTAAAGGTAATTTGCTAATATTGGGTTCTATCGCTAGTACTTTACCAGCGTGTTTTTGTGCTAATTTTTTTGTGATTTCTAACGCAGGACTTTCGCGTAAATCATCTATGTTTGGTTTAAAAGCTAATCCATAACAAACGAGTGTAACATCTTTAGCACTTTTCTTTGGATTCTCCATTAGATGCTTACCTATTGCGGCTTCTATCTTTTCAATAACCCAATCAGGTTTATAATCATTAACTTCGCGTGCAGCTTTTATTAGTTTAGCTTTGTCAGGCGTTCTTGAAATAATAAACCACGGGTCAACAGCGATACAATGCCCACCAACACCAGGGCCAGGCGTTAAAATGTTTACACGTGGGTGACGGTTTGTAAGCGAAATTAATTCCCAAACATCAATATCTAATTCATCACAAATAATTGACAGTTCGTTTGCAAAAGCGATGTTTACATCCCTAAAACTATTCTCAGTCAACTTTGCCATTTCTGCGGTACGCGTATTTGTTTTAACGCATTCGCCAATCACGAAAGTTTTGTAAAGTGCAATAGCAGCTGTTGAACACGCATCTGTCATACCGCCAATTACGCGATCATTTTCTACCAATTCACGCATAACATGGCCGGGCAAAACACGCTCAGGACAATGGGCTATACGAATGTCAGACGCCTCGCCTGCACTCATTGGAAAACTTAAATCAGGCCGCATTTCCTCTAAAATTTTTGCCATAAATTCCGTCGCACCGACTGGAGAAGTCGATTCCAAAACAACCAAATTTCCCTTTTTCAATACAGGCGCAATGGTACGCGCAGCAGATTCAATATAGCTTAAATCTGGTTCATGATTTTTACCTTTAAAGGGCGTTGGCACAGCAAGCAAAAATGCATCTGCCTCTACTGCTTTTGTTGTAGCGGTTAAATACCCTTCAGAAACAACTGCTCGAACAACAATGTCTAGATCAGGTTCAACAATGTGTATTTCACCCTTGTTAATTTTGGTCGCCACAGCCTCATTAACTTCTAAACCAACAACCTTCACTTTTCTAGAAGCAAACATTGCCGCTGTTGGTAAGCCAATATAACCAAGCCCCACAACACATATTTTTTTAAAAACAAACGCCATTTCTACACGCTACCTTTGAGCTAAAAAGTCAACAATACGAGCAACAGATTTTCCATCACCATATGGGTTATGTGCCCTACTCATTTTTGAATACGCATCCACATTCGTCAAAAGTTCGTTGGTTTCATTCACGATCAATTCAACATCACTACCAACCAATTTAACAGTACCAGCCGCTATTGCTTCTGGCCGTTCAGTAGTATCTCGCATCACCAACACAGGTTTTCCCAAAGATGGCGCTTCTTCTTGGATGCCACCCGAATCGGTCAAAATTATGTAAGACTTTTCCATCAAATAAACAAATGGCAGATAATCCAACGGATCAATTAAGTGAATATTTTTCATGTCCCCCAACAAGCGACCAACGGGCTCTTGCACATTAGGGTTCAAATGTACGGGATAAATAATTTGAACATCATTATGTTTTGAACTAATTTTGCGTAACGCTTCACATATGCGTTCAAAACCGCTACCAAAACTTTCACGTCTATGGCCAGTAACCAAAATCATTTTTTTCTTAGCATCTAAAAATGGAAATTTTCCAGCTAATTCTTTAGCAAGGCGAGCATCTGTTTTTATTGTTTTTTGCACATCTAAAAGCGCATCAATAACAGTGTTACCAGTCACTAAGATATCATCTGGCGAAACATTTTCTAATAGCAAATTTTGTTTAGAAAGTTCTGTTGGTGCAAAATGATATTTTGCCAATGCCCCTGTTAGCTTACGGTTGCCTTCTTCTGGCCAAGGAGAATAAACATCACCAGTGCGCAAACCAGCCTCTACATGACAAACAGGAACCCGCGCATAATATGCGGCCAAAGTAGTAGCAAATGTTGTCGCAGTATCACCATGCACTAATATATAATCAGGCTTAAAGTCAGTAATTACCGATTCTAATTCTTCTAGAATTCTAGAAGTAATTTTCGATAAGCTTTGATTAGGACTCATAATATTTAAATCATAGTCTGGAATAATCTTGAAAAGACTTAGAACCTGATCCAGCATTTCACGATGCTGTGCAGTGACACAAACCTTTGAATCAAACGCTTCGTTAGCCGCAAGCGCTTTAACCAATGGTGCCATTTTTATAGCTTCAGGTCTGGTACCAAAAACCGTTAATATCCGCTTTTTACCCAATTCTAGTTCCCCACAACTAAAAGGTCAGCAATCCATTTCATGTCACAATCCGCCAATCATTATTTGTTCAATCAACACATTAGTTTGAAGCAACTAAACAAATCGATTCGCAGTTAATCGCACGATAAGTTTGATTTTACAAGTAACAGTTGAAAACTATAAATAGTCTAAAATGATGAATATTGGATATAAAGACCGAAAAACTAGACTTTGCTTTTGGTCCATAATCAATATTTATACATTATAAAAACCGCGGTACCAATTTACAAATCGCGACACACCATCTTGTATTGAAGTATCAGGTTTATAGTCAACATCTTTTATTAAATCTGTCACATCAGCATATGTATCTGGCACATCACCTGGCTGCATCGGCAACAATTGTAATTCAGCTTTTTTACCAACAGCATTTTCAATCGCGCCGATAAAATCCATTAATTTTACAGGAGCATTATTACCAATATTATATATTTTATAAGGTGCATTTGACGATGCCGGATCTGGATTTGCTGAATCCCAATTTGGATTAGGTCGCGCAATTCTATCTGTCGTTCTAATCACGCCTTCTGCAATGTCATCAATATAGGTAAAATCACGAGAATGGTTGCCATAATTAAAGACATCAATTTTTTTGCCTTCGATGATGCTTTTTGTAAATTTAAAAGGCGCCATATCTGGCCTACCCCATGGCCCATAAACCGTAAAAAATCGTAGCCCGGTCGTCGGTAATTTATATAAATGACTATACGAATGCGCCATCAATTCATTTGCACGTTTTGTAGCGGCGTAAAATTGTAATGGGTGGTTTGCGCCATCATGTTCTGAATATGGCATACTAGTATTTGCACCATAAGCACTAGACGTTGAAGCATATGACAAATGCTCAACCTCATTATTGCGGCACGCTTCCAAAAGGTTCGTAAAACCAACAATGTTAGACTGCACATAAGCATGTGGATTTTCTAAACTATAACGAACGCCAGCTTGTGCGGCTAAGTTTATTACACGCTCTGGCTTGTGTTCAGCAAAGCACTTCTTCACCGCATCAAAATCTGCCAAATCTTCACGATAAAAGGCATAATCTACGCCTATCTTTTTTGCAGCTTGCACCTGAAAATCTAACCGCGCCTCTTTAAGAGCTGGATCATAATAATCATTTACGACATCATAACCCACTACACTATCGCCGCGCTCTAAAAGTTTTTTAACAACATGCGCACCAATAAAGCCTGCATTGCCCGTAACTAAATATTTCATAAAGCTTTGTACTTTCAGTTTTCTTTTCACATCAATGTAATGTGTGCTGTTTGATTATTCTAATAATTTATTAGCTTCCTAATTACAATTACAAAAACCTTTAAATATTAGAACAAATACAAACACTAAAATGAAGTAAAAAACTCTCCACGCCCTCTATTGATTAATGTGAATTATTATAACTCACAGACACACTTTAACAATTGTAATAACATGAGAGCCGCAAACCCAAACTACAGGCGTTACGATGGATTAAAATATAATTCTAAAGAGGTAATATCAAAAGCTAAAGTTCTAATGCAAAAACCATAGGAAAAACTTAGCTGGTCATTATTTCAAAAAACCAAAATGGGTCGCTCAAAGTTAAATTGGAGTTTAATATTTGATAAAGGGAATGGGCATAGTAAATCGCAGATCATACAAATACACCAACCAAGCATATGGCATCTGTCGTATAGACACCCACATCCAACGAAACTAGCCTCTATGAAAATAAACTATTTAAGTGTATCGATCAATTTTTGTAATAGGCCAGACTTGGTCTTTTCTTCTTTTTTTCTAGCAGCTCTTTCACGATGATACTGAACCAAAGAATCTATACTGTCGAATTTAAGCCATCCGCCTGACGAAGCAGCTTTATATGAGCCGTCATCATAACGCCTAAAAGGCCGGCCTTGCATGCTGCCCTCTTCGATCAATTTTTTTTGCGCTAAGCCCACTTGTTTCTCCGATATTCAAATTACCAAATGCAGAAATTTAAAATACTTTTTAAGCTGAGAAGCGAATTAATGCCAAAATCTCATCTGTAAAATAGTACTTTTCCCCATACATAAACGCAACAAAAAAATACGAGAAAAACAATTAACCCCAAATAAATCAGACAATTAGATGAAATTTAATCTAGTAATTAAACTTCAACGAGAGAGGTGTAATTTTGCGCATCAACTTAAAGTTAACAGCACTGTTTTCAAACACACAATTAACATGAATAACCACAGAACACAACTTAAAGCTTTACAGGAATTCCCAAACTCAAATACCCAAAAACTTAATTGTCGTCATAACCATTTGGATGCTTACTTTGGAACTTCCAAGATGAACTACACATATCTTCAAGGTCGCGTTTTGCTTCCCAACCCAACAAAGTTTTGGCCTTCGCACTTGTCGACCAGCATGAACCAACATCACCTTCTCTACGCGGCATAATTTTATATGGAATATCTCTATTTGACATCCGCTTATAGGCATCCTTAATTTCTAGTACGGAGCACCCATTTTCAGTGCCCAAATTAATCGCGTCCCAACCTTCAATATTTTGGCTATTTTCAACCGCCGCAATATGAGCCTCTGCTAAATCGCAAACATGAATATAATCACGCACCCCTGTACCATCTGGCGTGTCATAATCATTTCCAAAAACAGATAAAAATTCTCTTTTTCCACTCGCAACTTGGGCGACATAAGGGAATAAATTATTTGGAATATCTTGAGGATCTTCACCAATTAGACCAGAAGCATGCGCGCCAACTGGATTGAAATATCTAAGACATATTGCTTTTGCACTTGCATCAGCCTTTGCCCAATCCTTTAAAATCTCTTCTATAAACAACTTACTTTTGCCATATGGATTAGTTGGTCCAAAAGAATGACTTTCATCCAAGGGCAAATATTGAGGTTCGCCATATACAGTAGCAGAAGATGAAAATATAATTACTTTGCAGCCGCAATTGTCCATCGCTTTTAAGATAGAAAGCGTACTTAAAATATTTTGCTCATAATATAAAATTGGTTTTTCTACAGATTCGCCAACTGCTTTGAGCCCTGCCAAATGAATGACAAAATCAGGTTTGAATTTTTCAAATACATGTTTGATTTTTCCTTCATCGCATAAATCTGCATCAAGAAATTCAAAATCTTGCCCTACAATTTTTTTAACCGCATCTAGCGCTTTAGGCGAACTGTTTACAAAATTATCAATCACCAAAACTTCATGCGATTGAGTAATGGCTTCCACAATAATATGTGTACCAATAAAACCTGCTCCGCCCGTTAAAACTATCCGCGCCATTTTTGCCACCTAAAAAGAATCAAAATATGAACGTAAGTATATACTAAAATAAATTATTCGTTAGTCAGAGCCATAAGCGCATAAGTTATTTGCGCGACAGTAAAATCCCAAGCTTGGCTATTTTTATTAGGCGCTAATTCCACCACATCTAGCCCCACACATTTACGCCCCTTTAAGGCACTCTCAATCAACGACAATGATTGATAATATCCAAGCCCACCTGGAACAGGCGTGCCCGTTGCTGGCATGATTGATGGGTCTAACCCGTCCACATCAAAGGTGATGTAAACATGTTTAGGAAAATTAACTGGCAGTTCAACAGATGTAATATTTTGCGTCACCAATTCTTCTGCGTCTTTATAAAATACACCGCGCTCTTTTCGCGCCTCATCTTCTTGACGGCAGAGTGCACGAACACCAAATTGAGCAAGCGAGTGCCCCTCTTGCGTCAGCAAATTCATAACAGATGCATGACTGTGTGGCTCACCTTGATAGGCTAGTCGCAAATCTGCATGGGCATCAATTTGAATAATCCCAATTTTTTCACCCAATGCTTTTGATATACCCGTGACCGCGCCATACGTTAGTGAATGCTCACCGCCAAGGGTTACTGGAATTTTACCAGCCTCCACCACCGCTTTTGTTTGGTCAGCTAAACGCGCCATCACTTGCGGCAATGGCCCTTCGCAATCAATTGGTGTTTGCGTATAAATTCCAACTTCACAAGGTTCAGTGCCTTTATGATAACGCTCTAATTCATTGCTGGCTTCCAGTATCGCGGCAGGCCCGTTTCCTGTGCCAGAACCATAAGAAACAGTACGCTCCAATGGCATTGGAATAATGACAAATTTAGCATTGCCCTTATCGCGCTCTTGTTCGCTTAATTCAGAATCTAAAAAGATACTCATTATGAAAGCCTATTTAAAAAATCATCATATCCAAATTTACGAACGGTTTTTAATTCATCCGTTTTAGAATTCCATATGACAATGCTTGGTAGTGGAATGCCATTAAATGTATTCGTCTTCACCATAGAATAATGGGCCTGATCTAAAAACGCAAAGCGGTCACCAATAGCAAAACCAGCGTCACGTTGATAATCACCAATCACATCGCCTGCTAAACAAGACGGTCCGCCAAAGCGATACACATCACCTGCGTCGCCCTCCCCCAACATGGCTGGACGATACGGTGCCTCAGTTACATCTGGCATGTGGCACGTTGCAGAAATATTTGTAATCGCCAAATTCATTTCATTCTTAGTGATGTCAATAATTTCACCCACTAGAATTCCTGCGTCCAAAGCAACAGCTTCCCCAGGTTCTAAATAGACATCTAGTTCGTAAGTCTCACGAATTTCTTTAATCATCGCAATCAAACCAGCGCGGTCATAATCATCGCGCGTAATGTGATGCCCCCCACCAAAATTGATCCATTTCAAATCTGCCAAATACGGTTTTAGCTTTGGCAAGGCCGCCTGCCATGTGCGTTGCAATGGCTCAAATCCCTGTTCGCAAAGCGTATGCATATGAATGCCATCAACGCCTGCTAAATCATCTGCAGTTATTTGCGAAATAGGCACACCTAAGCGCGAGTTAGGACTACAAGGATCATAACGCGGCACTGTTCCTTCGCTATGTTCAGGGTTTATTCGCAAACCAACATGTTTGTTAGCAGCTTTTACCATCCAGCCATATTTTTCTTTTTGCCCAACCGAATTAAAAATAACGTGATCGCTAGTCTCTAAAATACTGCGCATATCATCTGCTTTAAAGGCCGCACAATATGTTGCGACCTCACCGCGTAACAGACAAAACTTTTCTTTTGCCAGCCGCGCTTCATACACACCACTTGCGCACACACCATCTAAATACTTCATCACCAGCGGCGCTAATGAGAACATCGAAAATGCTTTAAGCGCCAAAAATACTTTAGCACCAGATTGTACTTTTACATCGGCGAGTATTTTTAAGTTACTCTCAATGGCTACTTCATCAACAACAAAACACGGTGTTGAAACACGGTCCAGCTTGAACCGTGCAAAATCACGCGCTTCACCAGATTGCGGCATTCCATTTTCAGTAACATCGCTCATCAAACACCCCTAAAACGAACCTTTAAAACGAAACTGGACCGTCAAGCTCATGTACTTCCCAAGGCAGGCCCTGTTTGTTGAGCATGTCCATATAATCATCTGGGTCTAGTTGTTCAGTATTCCAAACACCAGCCTTAGCCCAATTACCTTTTAGTATTTGCGCCGCGCCAATCATTGCAGGAACGCCCGTTGTATAGGCAACCGCTTGGCTTCCAACTTCTGCATAACATTCTTCATGGTCGCAAATATTATAGATGTAATAAGTTTTCTCGATGCCATCTTTCATGCCAGTTGCAATGTCACCAATACAAGTTTTACCTTTTGTAAGTTCACCCAAATCACTTGGGTCCGGTAAAACTGAAGTCAAAAATTGCAACGGAATAATTTCTTGCCCATTATGCATGATTGGCTTGATTGAAGTCATACCAATATTTTGCAACACAGTAACATGGTTGATGTAGGCATCGCCAAATGTCATCCAAAAACGCGCGCGTTCAATTTCAGGAAAATGCGTTTTCATACTCTCTAATTCTTCATGATACATGAGATACATATTCTTCTCACCCACAGCAGGAAAATCGAATGCAACCTTTGTTGTCATTGCAGGAGATTCAATCCAGTCCCCAGCTTCGCCTTTTTTCTTTTCCCAATGACGCGCAGGTGCAGTCACTTCGCGAATGTTAATTTCAGGATTAAAATTGGTCGCAAAGGCTTTGCCATTATCGCCGCCATTACAATCTAAAACATCAATTTGACGAATGGTCTCTAATTTGTGTTTACGTAACCAAGTCGCATATACAGATGTAACCCCTGGGTCGAAACCCGAACCCAAAATTGCGGTTAAACCAGCTTTTTTGAAACGCTCGTGATAAGCCCACTGCCAATGATATTCAAACTTAGCTTCTTCTGGAGGTTCATAGTTTGCAGTATCCATATAGTTGATACCCGCATCTAAACACGCATCCATTAGAACCAAATCTTGATAAGGTAAAGCTAAATTCACCAGCAATACAGCGCCAGTTTCTTTAATCAAAGCAACTGTGGCGCCAACATCCATGGCATCTAGTTCAGCCGTTTTAACGGTTATGCCAGTGCGCTTTTTAACGGATGAAGCAATTTCATCACACTTAAATTTACGACGACTGGCAAGTGTAATGTCTGAAAAAATATCAGCATTCATCGCCATTTTATGAACAGCAACAGAACCAACACCACCTGCCCCAATTACCAAAACTTTACTCATATATCACACTCCAACTTTACCATTATTATTCGCTGCTATGCTTTTAGCTTTTAGCTTTTAGCTTTAAGCACTAGGCACTAGGCCTTAGGCTTCTTCAAAATAAGTATAGCCTTTTAAGCTGTCTTTATAAGCAGTAATTAAAACACGGCGTTCCTTAATGCTTAACGCGTCTTCTGCAACTGCCGCATCGACCATTTTCTTAAAATCGCTCAAACAACGGTTGGCATCATATTCAACATATTCAAGTACCTGACTAATCGTATCGCCTTCCACCTCATGCAGCAATTTAAATCCGCCTTTGGCAGTTAGATCAATTGTCACTACATTGGTATCACCAAACAAATTGTGTAAATCGCCAAGCGTTTCTTGATACGCCCCAACAAAGAATACACCAATATAATATTCTTCATCTGGTTTGAGATCATGCACAGGCAAAGTTTTAGAAATACCATCTGCCAATACAAACCGATCTACTTTACCATCGCTGTCGCAAGTAATGTCTGATAAAACCGCGCGTCTAGTTGGCTTTTCATTCAAACGTTGCAACGGCACAATTGGGTGCAATTGATCGATCGCCCAAACATCTGGCAAAGATTGAAACAGTGAAAAGTTGCAATGATACGTATCCGCAAATCGAATAAGATGCTCTTCTAGCTGTTCAGAAATTTCGGTATCATAGGCCATTTTTTTAATGCGAGAAATCACATGCTGAAAAATGCGCTCGCCTTTTGCCATGGCAGTAATGGTAACGTTACCATGCATAAACAATGAACGTAATTCGTCTCGATAATAAAGCGCGTCGCTCACACATTCTTGCAAACGTTCGGGAACGATATAGCTTTCCACCGCCACCAGATCACCAATCAAGTGATGATCGTCTTTATTGGCTTTAACCGCATCCGCATCATCATACAGGCTGGTATCAAGCACATCAAAAACCAACATAGAGGATAGCGCAACAATACCACGCCCGCTCTCTGTTACAATTGTGGGGTGTTCAACTTCTGCTTCATCTAAAGCATATTTGAGCGTCTCAACAACATTGGTACAATATTCTGGAACCGTGTAATTTATTGAATTTTCATTGGCCTGTTTTTCGCCAGTATAATCAATACCAAGACCGCCACCTAAATCTAAGAATTTGAACGGAACACCCAGCGCAACCAACTCAGTATAAAAACGACAAGCTTCTTTTACAGTGCCACGTATATCATTGATGTTAGGCACTTGGCTGCCAAGATGCGAGTGCTGTAACACCAAACAATCGAGCATGTTTTCTTCACGAAGGCGCTCAACAACATCAATCACTTTATCAGCCCTAAGGCCAAAACTAGATTGGTCGCCAGAGCTCTTGGCCCAATTACCCGTAATTTGATTGGTAAGTTTTATCCGAATGCCCAATAATGGTTTTTGTCCCAAATCTTTTGAAACCCGCAACACAATATCAAGCTCTTTAGGGCTTTCTAAAACGATAACCGTGTTAAAACCAATTTTACGAGACAAGATAGCAAGACGTACAAATTCGTTGTCTTTTACACCATTGCAAATCAGCAGGCTTTCTTTTGCCAATGGCTGAGATAATGCAATTAATAATTCTGGTTTTGAGCCAACTTCTAATCCGTAATGAAACTCGCGGCCAACTTTAACAATGCGACTTATAACTTCAGCCTGCTGATTTACTTTAACAGGAAAAACGCCGCGATATTTACCTTTATACCCACAACTTTTTATAGCGTCCGCAAACGATCCATTTAGCTGGCGCAAGCTGTTTTCTAAAATAGAATTCACGCGCAACAATACGGGCGGTGTAATGCCTCTGTCTTTTAAATCTTTAATAATTTTTGGAAGACTAACAGGTGCTGAATTTTCTTTTAACGGGTCTAAAAGGCCAACATCTCCATTTGGCATAACTTCTAAAAGACCATATCCCCAACGGTCTATGCCGTATAAGTCACTATCAGGTGTTGTGTTCAAATAGGTAGCTCCTGCTCAGTCGATTATAATTTCAAATTCAATCGAAAAGTTACTATAATTACAGTCACATTTGATAATTCTAAAAAACCATCATTCGCACTTAGTCTTATTACAGTAGCACTTTGACCTAAAACTTTCTAAAGCACAAAATTATTCTGCCGCATAGTAGATTATTCAATTTTGAATCTCTTTTATTAACAGCTTATATTACTTGTTATATTACTTGCGCTTTGCAAAAGATTATTGTTCTCTAATATCTACAAATTATGAGATTAAATATGAAAAATACAATTATCATACATCCCCTAACACCGAAGCTTTTTGAACCGTTTGGCGATGTCATTGATACTAATAATTCAGACAGTTTTCTTATCAATAAAGGAAACTGTACCCGTCACCATTCAATTAGCGATGTAATTATCGAAGATGACGCTGGCAAGCCAATCATCAGCATTTTTTCAGCCACCCCTTATAGCCTTCCCTACACCTTAACTTTAGTAGAACGCCATCCGCTTGGAAGCCAAGCCTTTATCCCCATGCATGACAATCCTTTTTTGGTAATTGTGTGTGAAGATAAAAATGGCATTCCGCAAACGCCTCATGCTTTCATCACTAAGCCGCGCCAAGGCATAAATTTAAAGCCAAATACTTGGCACGGCGTTTTAACGCCCCTAAGTAAACATGACGTATTAAAGCCTCTAAACAAATCTAGTGATTTTTTAGTAATTGATAGAAGCGATACAAACGACACACAAGCCAACAATCTTGAAGAATACACCTTCCCACAACCCTACATAATCCAAACGACATAATTAGAATCGATTAAATTGCGTAAAACTCCAAAAAAAAGTGGCAATTTCAAAAATTCCTGCCAGTGTATCGCAGCCTCTGTAATTTTGTTTGGAGATAAACTTGGCGCAATCAAACGGCTTTTTAACAACACACATATTAGACACAGCAAATGGCTGCCCTGCCGAAGGGGTTAAAATTACGCTCTATTTGCTCAATGGCGCTGAGCGCACAAAGTTAACCAGTGTAATAACAAATAAAGACGGTCGCACAGACACACCCATTTTAGCGAAAGGCAAAATGCAAAAAGGCGTTTATGAATTGGTCTTCGAAATGGGTGAATATTTCAAGAGCAAAGGCAACAAAGAAGATCTACCCTTTGTTGATGTTGTGCCAATTCGTTTTGGCATAGCAAATGATGACGATCATTATCATGTACCACTTCTTGCTTCAGCATTTTCGTTTTCAACCTATCGCGGCAGTTAATTTTCAAGATTACTAATGCAAGATTACTAAAAGGAGTCTACATTTGCACGAATACGCAATAATTATTGAATGGTTAGGCTTAGCTGCTCGTTGGGTACATATAATCACGGCAGTTGCTTGGATTGGCTCTTCATTTTATTTCATCGCACTAGATTTGGGCCTTCGCCAAGAAGCCAAATTACCAAAAGGCGCTTATGGTGAAGAGTGGCAAGTGCATGGCGGAGGATTTTATCACATTCAAAAGTACTTAGTAGCACCTGCAAAAATGCCAGAACATTTAACGTGGTTCAAATGGGAGAGCTATGCAACTTGGATTTCTGGTTTCGCGCTATTATGCATATTATATTATGCAGGCGCTGAAATATTTATGATTGATCCGGCCGTAGCAGATTTAACCTCTTTCCAAGCCATTGCAATTTCATTTGCATCCATTGTGGCTGGCTGGATAATTTACGATCAAATTTGCAAATCGAAATTCGGTGATAACAACACACGCTTAATGGTCTTTTTGTTTTTAATCATCGTTGCCGTATCTTGGGGGTACACGCAAATATTCAACGGTCGCACTGCCATGCTGCATGTGGGCATATTTACCGCCACACTAATGAGCGGCAACGTAATATTTTTAATAATTCCAAATCAAAAAATTGTGGTTACAGATTTAATTGCAGGGCGCAAGCCAGATGCAAAATATGGACGCATTGCTAAACAACGCTCCACACATAATAATTATCTAACACTGCCCGTCATATTTATGATGATGTCCAACCACTACCCGTTGGCATTTGCGACACAGTATAATTGGATCATAGCCTCGCTGGTGTTTTTGATGGGCGTAACCATTCGCCATTATTTCAATTCTAAACATTCACGCTCTGGCAACCCAACATGGACATGGCTTGCTACCGCAATTATTTTCGTCATCATCATGTGGCTTTCAACCGTTCCTTCTTTTAACGCAGATGAAGCAGACAATTCCCAATCCAGCCTTTCAAAATACGAACAGCAGTTTTCTAACAACAATAACTTTAAAAACGTAGTTGAAATTGTTCAAAGCAAATGTTCTATGTGCCATGCACAAGAGCCTGGATGGGAAGGCATACATCGCGCTCCTAAAAATGTGATGTTCGAAACTGAAAAACAAATAGCCAAACGAGCTCAACAAATTTACATTCAATCGGGCGTAAGTCACGCCATGCCCCCACCTTTTGTGGCTAAATTCGGCATAAAATTAACATCCAATGAACGACAAATTTTAATTGACTGGTACAAGCAATCAGCCAATGGTTCGTAACAAGATTTTAGAATAAATATTCAACCTTCAAATTAACAGACCTAACACTACAGACCAAACTAATGAGTGGAATTTAAATTGACTAAAAAAGAAGACACAAAAGAAAGCATCGCAATTCAACAGGCGCTCGATTATCACGAATTTCCAACGCCAGGAAAACTTGAAATCAGAGCTACAAAACCGTTAGCGAGCCCACGCGACCTTTCAAGAGCGTATTCACCAGGTGTTGCAGAAGCCTGCATGGTTATTAAAGATGATCCACTCGCTGCCAGTAGATTTACAGCAAAAGGCAATTTAGTTGCGGTAATTTCAAATGGTACAGCCGCACTTGGCCTTGGCGATATTGGTGCATTGGCCTCAAAACCAATTATGGAAGGTAAAGCCGTACTTTTCAAAAAATTCGCAAACATCGATTGCTTCGATATCGAAGTCGACGAAACGGACCCTGTTAAACTTGCAGAGCATGTCATTGCGCTTGAGCCAACATTTGGCGCAATCAACCTTGAAGACATCAAAGCTCCAGATTGTTTCATCGTTGAAAAAATCTGCAAGGAACGCATGGGCATTCCTGTATTCCACGACGACCAACACGGCACAGCAATTGTTGTAGCAGCGGCGGCAAAAAATGCTTTGCATATTGCTGGGAAAAAGTTTGAGGACATTAAAGTTGCCTCAGCTGGTGGTGGCGCGGCAGGCATCGCCTGTTTGAACATGCTAATGCTAATGGGCGTTAAACGCGAGAACATTTGGCTCTCAGACCGTGACGGATTGGTTTATGAAGGCAGAAACAACCTTACAGAAGAAAAAGCCGCCTTCGCTCAAAAAAGTGAAGCAAAAACACTTGAAGAAATCGTTGCAGGTGCTGATCTTTTCTTAGGTCTATCTGGCCCAGGCGTATTATCGTCAAAAGCTGTAAAAACAATGGCAAAAAAGCCCATTGTTTTTGCGCTTGCTAATCCAACACCAGAAATCATGCCCGAAGAAGTTTATAAGGTCGTACCAGATGCGCTTGTTGCAACAGGGCGTTCTGATTACCCAAACCAAGTAAACAATGTGCTTTGCTTCCCATTTATATTCCGTGGCGCACTAGATGTTGGCGCAACGCAAATTAATGAAGAAATGAAAATTGCATGTGTTGATGGCATCGCAGAACTAGCGCGCAAAACGACAACGGCAGAAACAGCAAAAGTGTATGGCGATGAAGATTTACGATTTGGTCCAGAATACCTAATTCCAAAACCTTTTGATGCTCGCTTGTTACCAGTTGTTGCTGGCGCAGTTGCAAAAGCTGCAATGGAAAGTGGTGTAGCGACACGTCCGCTTGCAGACCTTGAACAATACAAACAAAAACTAGCAGCATCAGCATTCCGCTCTTCAATGATTATGCGCCCAGTGTTTGAAGCGGCAAAAACAGCTTCACGTCGTATCGCATTTTCAGAAGGCGAAGATGAGCGCGTTTTAAGAGCGGCTGTTGCCATGATTGAAGAGACAGTAGACACCCCAATTCTTATTGGTCGCCCAGAGGTAATTAAACAACGTTGTGAACAATATGGACTTCCAAAAGAAAGCACCGATAAGTTTGAAATTGTAAATCCAGAAAACGATTCTCGTTACCGTTCTTATTGGGAACACTATCACAAAGAAATGGCCCGCAAAGGCGTAACGCCAGATCTTTCAAAAGCAATATTGCGAACCAACACAACTGTTATTGGTACAGTAATGGTTCATATGGGCGAAGCCGATAGCTTAATTTGTGGTACATTTGGCCATTACAAATGGCATTTAAAATATGTGCAACAATTGCTAGAAACAGATAAGTTGCACGCTGTCGGCGCATTGTCTGCAATGCTAATGGATAACGATCAGCTTTTTGTTTGTGATACACAGGTAAACGCTCAACCCACACCTGAACAAATCGCAGAGACCGTTATTAGTGCGGCTCGCCACGTTCGCCGTTTTGGTATCGAACCCAATATTGCCCTTTGTTCTAACTCGCAATTTGGAGATTTAAAGACAGAATCTGCTTTGCGTGTGCGTGGTGCAATTAAAATTCTAAAGGAAATGAATTTAGACTTTTCATTCGACGGTGAAATGCAATTAGACGCTGCGATGGATCCAGAACTTAGAGATCGTATTTTTCCAAATTCAACGCTTAAAGGCCGCGCAAACGTGCTGGTATTTTCTAGCAGTGAAATTGCCAGTGCAGTTAAAAACAGCTTTAAGACTATTGCAAATGGCATTGAAGTTGGCCCAATTCTTATGGGCATGGGTAACAGAGCTCATATTGTTAACCCGTCCATCACGACAAGAGGGTTAATCAATATTGCGGCATTAGCAGGAACACCAGTTTCTAACTACGCATAACGCTTCACAATTTTGAAGTAACTAAATTATGGCTGGGCAGCAATGCCCAGCTTTTTTATAGGAGGTTATTTGTTGGTCTTTGGGGCTACTTTTTTAACTTTGCTTAGTGGATTTTCAACGCCAATAACCAATTTCTCTTCTTCTTTTTTCTCGCTCCACAACAAAGCTGGCCATTGTTTTTTGGCATATTCACAAGTTTCTTGAACGCCAAATTTATCGGCATTTTCTTGCATATATTCACGGCCTTCACTGTAGATTTTGCCACCCTCATTTTTGCTGATTTCAGTTACATTGCTAAATTCACCAGCTTCTTTTAAATAGTACCAATACCTGCGACCGCGATATATCCCCGGGCAAGTTTCAATACTCCAGTTCCAAATACCATGACGATACATAGCTTTAGACTGGCTATCGGTTAGAGCAAAAGCAGGTGTTGTAATTGTTACCGACAACACAGCAATGATAAAGAAATTAAGTTTCATCTTACCAAAAACCTCTCACAAATTCATTCGAGACAGACCAATATTTGGCCACGCGAGCGTGATTATAAGACGCTAACATTGCGCGAAGCTTGACTGAGCAATATAAAATATGCGCGAAGCTTGACTGAGCAATACTAAAGATGCGCAAGGCTTAATGAAACATTTCCAAATTATATTTACGAAATATACTGATTTGCATATGCTAAAATCCCATGAACAGGATTGAATATACCCCGATAAAACATTTCCGCAGAAACATATAACAACACCACTAATCCCAACCACGAAATCCATGGGTATTTAGTAAGTAGTTTCATAATCAATGTTGCAGCAAACGCCATAAGAACAATCGCAAGGCCTAGCCCGAATATGAGGACTCTCTCATTACCATCAGCAATAGCTGCAACCGCCAATACATTATCCAACGACATCGAAACATCGGCGATTGTGATGGTAATCAAGGCTTGTGTTAAGGTTTTTCGCTTAGCGCCAGTATATCCTTGTTCAGGATCGCCAGCCTCTTCCAAAGCTTGCGCAGCATGCTCATCTGTGTGATTTTTAATTTCTTTGTATAAGCCCCAGCATACCCAAAATAGCAACAATGATCCGATAAATAACAGCCCAGGAACACCTAATAATTTAGTTGCGCCAAAGGCAAAAACAATACGCAACACTGCGGCAACAATCATGCCGAATAAAATTGCTTTCTTGCGTAATTCTGGCGCTAACCCAGCAGCAGCCATACCAATAACCAAAGCATTATCGCCAGAAAGCACAATGTCAGCGACAACTATTTTACCAAAATCAAAAACCATATCCCACATTGAGATTTCACCCTTTAAACATTTTATATTTTATATTTTATTGCGCCCCATAACGAAAACATAAAAGAACAGATGCATTTGAAATGGTTTTAGTAGATCTATATATGAATTTGCATATGGTTATATGTTCATTAACGCAAGCCTTACGCTAGAGTTTGTGGAAACACGTCATTTTACAAAATTCTACTCAAAGCTTAATACAAAAATGGCGCCCAAAACCATTGAGCGCCAAAACTTTTAAATCTGAAATTTATTACAGAATAACTAAATGCAAATTCTATTACGGCCATCTTCTTTGGCTTTATAAAGTAATTTATCAGCACGCTCTGTAATTGTTGCAGGCGTATCGCCAGAGATAAATGCAGATATCCCAAAGGACGCAGTAACTGTACCAATTGGTTCACGATTATTAATCGTCACAAGATTACTAATCTCTAATTGGGCGCGTAATTTCTCAACTAAAATGGTCGCATCTTCAATATTTGTATTTGGTAGAATAAACGCAAATTCTTCTCCGCCAAATCTTGCTGCAACTTGAGGCTCTTTCACAAGTTCTTCCATCAAGGATGAAAAATATTTTAATACAGCGTCACCCACTAAGTGGCCGTAATTATCATTCAGCAATTTGAATTTATCTAAATCAGCAATAGCCAAGCAAAAAGGTTTGCCTGTACTTTCTGCTTCCAGCAAACCACTAGAAAGAGACACATCAAAACACTTGCGATTACCAATTTTTGTAAGCGGATCTTTCATTGCTTCGTCTTGAGTTTCTTGCAACTCAGTTCTTATCTGCTCTATGCTTTCTTGAGATTTTTCTAAACTTTCATAAGCACTAGCAGCTTGTTGTCTGATTTTTGTATTTTCCTCTAACAACGCAGAAACAATACTTTTAAAATCAGGCGGCGTACTGGTATCAGAAATTTCCGCATCTACTTTATTCAAGCTGTTAGTATATTCATTCGAAGAATTCAAATAACCATTCACCGCACCCATGATAGACTTCAATTCTGTATGAAGTGCTGAACTGTGTGCGTCTGGCCCCAACGCTGTGTCGGTATATTCAGCATGCAATTGCTTAAATTCACTTGGATTAAAGCTTTTATTGTTACGAGTAAGCCTATCAATGCGCTCTGTAAGAACAGCATTGTCCCCTGTCACATAGTCATACCATGTTTTAAAATTTTCCGGCATAAGCGGTGTTTGAAACCTAGAGGCAAGTTCATAGATCGTTGCCGCTATATTGGTTCCAGCTTGCGCATTACCAGACTGGATAGAATTATTCGATTTTGCAGTTTCAAGTGCAGATGTCATTATGTTTTGTCCCACTGTAGCCCTATACCGCCTCATTTGGAGGGGCAGGCATAATCCCCTCTTCATTCGCAATTTCATCCGGAATACTACTCACTGGCGTTATCATGCTAGGTGCAGTAATGGGACTTGATGCAAGTAAATTATTTAATTGTTCTTGAAGCTCGGCATTGCGCTGGCGCAAATCGTCAAGTTCAGAAATAACCTTTTGAGATTTCTCTTCTTCAATTGCGGTTAGTTCTGTTTTGTATTTTTCATTTTCTGCCTTCAACGTGTCATAGTGCGTTGCAAGGAATGAACTAATTTGAGACTCAAGTCCTAAAACTTTTTTGTTAACGTTTTCTCTAAATTTTTTAAATTCGCCACCACTATCAGCAGCGTCGTCGTCAGCAACAGTAGCCGCAGGCTTTGTGTTGAATAGCAACGACAATGGAGCACATACAGCAAAGGCAATAAGAAACCATCCACCCAACGGATATAGCGTTGGACGTAGATCAATAAATTGTAACGAATAGACACCGCCAAATAACACAAGCAATGACACAAGGCTTATAATCTTCAACAAAGGCCCAAAAAATTTTGTCACACCAGATAACTTGCTCTTCTTTTTAGGAGCACTGTCATCTTTTGTATCTTTTGTGCCTTTGGCTTCCTTTTTTGCCATTTAAACAAACCCTCGAATGAAAACTAACGCGTAAATTTTTATTAAATTTACAGAAATTCACAAATATAATTGTGTCAGTAAAACATCTCGAGAACCGAGTAGTGAGCTGCATCATGCATATTTACCACGCAACGGGCGGTATTTCACAAGTAGTTTTTACTCCAAATATCGTTAACAAATACTAAAATTAACTGTGAAAAGAACACTTTAACGTTGCAGTCAATGAATTATTTAAAAATGTTGTGACGCATGCCAAAAATATGACCCCAAATAAAAATTGGGCCACATCATGCCTGATGTGACCCAGTATCCAGTCACCGCCACATTGTGACAGCTAAATTTTGCTACGAATTAAATCAAGATTGTTGAGGAACGCTGAGGTCTTAATTAAATGCGTATACAACCAAGCATCAAAATAAAAAATTCTATAGGGGGACCTTTATGTTTCTACTTACCCATTTGAGTAAAGAGAAACTCAAACACGTGGAAACTATCTTCTTAAGGCCTGAATAATTTATTCCGTTACCGGCGCAGTTACAGACCTCATGTCCAAAGAGCTGAATACCTCTTCCCGCAAAAGTTAGTTAACAAATTATCTCTTAACATTGGGTTAATACTATGTGCCACTTTAACAGTTTCGCGTAAGAAAATTGGAATATTACTGAAAAGATATCGATTTCATTACACCTAATAATTGAGCCGAAAATTCATGTCTACACTCACGCGATTTTTACAATTTAGCATACCACTTTGCGCAACGTTAAACCTCTCATTGATTTTATCATTATTAATAGAAAGTGACGATGCATTTGCTGAGCCAGCATGTTTCTCAAAAAATCTTTATCAAACAAAATCAAATAAATGCGGCTCAAAATCCAAGGTGAAAAATGGTCGTTTATTTTCAATTTATTCAAATTCTTTCCCTGAAAGAAGTGAAAACCGCAAAACCGCTGTTAAACCATTTAACCAATGGAACAAAAATTTAAGCCCGACAAATTACAAGCTCATTTCCAAAAACAGGCCGCTTATTATAACGCCAGATAAATACCCAAATATAACGCTCGTTTCAAACGGAACAGATAGACACGCAATAACAATTCTCAGCTCAACTAAAATTGCGATGTTGGCTTCAAAAACGTTACCAAACCCAAAACTCTCTGCTTTGCATATAAGGTGCATAAACAACACGACATCTGTAATGTTCGAGTTCCCTTCGACTAAGCTTAAAAATGCCACATCAAGCACCGAGATCCTTTACAGCATTGATAATGGGCCAAACAATTTGTTAGGCCTTACGCTTTCGCAGGGGGATAATATTCTAGGCCTATGGTCAGGGAAACAGGCAGTGCCGTTTACTTCCAAAATACTGGGAAAAAATTCATTACGCATTAATGTGTGGGATGCAAAAAAAGTAGAACATACATTTACTTATGATGTGTCAAATTTAGGTCATGCAATTCACAATCTGCGAAACGCCTGTAATTGGTAAATAGTAATTGGTAAGCATCAATTAAATCAGAACAATAAAACAGCTCTATAGAGCAACCCTATTAAACACCGTTTACAAACTAAGAACGTCTCATCTGCATATCACGCACATCTTCAATGCTGATAAATTCAAGCTTTAAAATCAAAACTTCATGGACAATCTTTTGTCCAAGTTTTTTATTGATGTCTCTTTCAAGTTGATCTTGAAATTTGACCGTATCAAACGCACTCAGCTTAAACACATCCAAAGTCTCGCTTTGATGGACTGATGTTATAATCACATCCTTCATAACAAAATCTAACGGAACAGTAATCGCCGCAGCCGCTTTACCATCAATGGTGTAAGCAGCGTTTAAGAGCAGGTATCCCCTTACTGCATTATCGCGAATAAGTGAGATCGACATGGGATCAATTTTTATATAATCGAGCGCACCAAAATAAGCGCCTTTTTCACCTTCTTGATTGCCGTCATGCGTCTCAGATTCAGAAGGTGCAAAAAACATTGTTGAGCCTACCAGCAATGCCGCTACCCATACGCCTGATAATATCATTTTAATCATAGGCTGGCCAAACACTGTAAGTGCTATCACCATCAGCCTCTGTCATAGCAGCGCTTATTGTATCGGTTATCTCAGTAATTGCATCCATGCGCAATTTCAACAGCCTGGCATTATCTTGCAACTGTATTTTTACATTCTTAATTTTGGCGGTAGTCTCATCATCAACATTCAATAGATGACCTGTTTGACTAAATTTATTGAGTTGTGCAAAAAGTTGAATTTTCTGTCCAGCAACAGTGGGAAGCGAGCTTAAATCACCAGCGGTCAGCTGGGTTTTTTCCTCGCCCAATAGGCGTTGTAATTTTGCTATTACTAAGTTCAATGCAGAATAACCTTTTTGAACATCACCAATACCGCCCACGACAGGGTTGATTACTGGTTCACCAGTAGCCTGTCCTTCATTCATTTCCATCAGATTAAACTGTTAACCTCATAGCATACTTTTAATTCCCAAACCGCCACTTTGGGCGATCTGTTTAGATATTGCATCTTTTAAAACTGTATTAATTAAATCGCCTTGCATACCTTCGCCAAAAACGTCACTCGTGCTAGAAAGCAACTCACCGATAAACTGAGATATTATAACGGCCTCAAATTCCATTTTCACTTTTGCAGCACGCAAGTCTTCAGCTTGAGTAGTTTCGATTGCTTGATTTGTTATGCCTGTTGCAGTGACAGTTTCTTCTACATTTAATAGTTTAGAAAAATCTGCGCCTGTAAACGAATTTGTTGATACCGATTTTAAGGCCACATTAGATGCTGCCTCAAGCGAGGCTTGCGGTAAGATAGCATTTATCGAGCTTATAGTACCGTCCATCATCTATTCCAAATTGAGATATCTGCTCCAAAACTAATTGGTGAACCTTGCCTCAAGCTTGTATCCACCCATTTTGACTAGTTTCAATTCATACTTTTATAAATATTCTCAATAGATACGGTTGACAAGTTTTACCAATTCCACATGGAATAAAAACAATATATCATCACCAATATAGATTAAGAAAAACAAACCACCGCCAATAATAAATGGAGCAGATACAAAATACACTGGTATCGACGGTGTTAATTTATTGATTAGACCTGCAACCAAATTCATGATGACGGCGTAAATAAAAAATGGAGCACTTAGCCTAATTGCAGTTGAGAAAAATGAATTTAAATTTCCAACTATATCTTCTGTAAACAGTGCAATATCAATTCCCACACCTGGTGGAAAAGCTTCAAAAGAATTTGCCATCCCAAACACAAAGTGCATGTGCATACCACTGGCAAACATCATTGTTAGAGCGGTGATATTTAACGTACTTGATAACACCGTACTTGGCTGGGTATCACCAATTGGCGTTCCAGGTATTGGGTTAAGGCCAATTAATTGCGTTACCAATTCACCCAAAAACGACAAGGCCATAAATAAGAACCTAATTGGAATGGCAAGCACCCCCCCAATTAACATTTCAATTCCAATAAGTTTCAATAAAATATGGGGTTGTACTTGTGTTCCAAAATCAAGTGGTGTGTCTATTATAAACACAACGGCAACAGTTAGCGAAAATGCCAAATACAACCTAATTTGCATTGGAACCTGCGCTCCAGAAAACCCAGGCAAAATCATCACCCAACTGGCTGTTCTGGCAAACACCAAAAACAAACCAATTAGGGATATGCCATTAATAGTCATATGTGAATACCTTTTGGTTATTCTCCTATTGAGCCAATAACCTGTACATCCATGCCACGTGCAATTTCCAAATTAGAAAGCACCTGCATGGTTGGGAATATACGCTCAATAATCATACGTACATATTTGCGCGCCTCTGGTGACGTTGTTAGACCAAATTGCTGTCTATCCGCAACATGTTTATTGATCGTTTCCTTTGCCTGTTTACCAAATTCTTCAAGGTCTTTTGCACTCATGTTAAATTCAGCAATCTCGCCCCTAGCATCTTTCACCAAAGCATCAGAAAAAGCTTGATCCCATTTTGTGCCAAGTCGAAGCAATTTAAGCTTGCCATCTTGAACTAAATCGCCGCAAATTTGTTGCGCCATTCTTGTTCTAACATGTTCAACAATTTGTTCGCCACGTTTTGAATATGGAGCAACTTCAGCAATGGCCTCCAATAGTTGTTTAACATTACGAACAGAAATACGATCAGCCAACAACATTTTAAACACAGCCTGAAGGCCAGAAAATGTTAGGTGTGTTGGAACAATCTCTTCCACCAATCTAGCATATTCTTTATCTAAACCATCTATAATTATACGCATGTCTTTGTATGAAAATAGCTGTGATAAATTATTCTTCACCACTTCACTCACATGGGTCAGTACTTGGCTTAGTGTATCAATGGGTTGAAACCCTAATTGCGTAAGCTCTTGCTTATGAATGTCTGGAAACAACCAAGCCTTTGCCCCATAAGCAGGCTCAGTGTATTCAACAAACGGAATATGCATTGGTGGCTCTTTACCACTAGATACCACCATTACCTCTGTCAGCGACATCTTAGCCGAAGCAACAGTTGTTCCATACACTTTGATTTCATAACTATTAGAAGCAATAGAAAGACTGTCGGTTAGTTTTATCTCTGGAATGATAAAACCATAAGCCGTGGCAAATTTCTTGCGCATACGTGAAACCCGATATCCCATTTCACCGCGATCACCAATAAGCCTAGCACTTAACTGTTTACCCAAGACCAGTTCGATCTCAGGAATTTCCATTGATGTTTGAATGGAATCTTCCTTTGTGGCAATTACCTCTTGGGCCTTGGTACTTTCTTCTAATTTTATTTTCGCCGCGGCCTCTGCTCTCCGCTTTGGTATCATATATGCAGTCCCACTTAAAATTAAAGCTAGGCCCATGAAAGGAACAAATGGCATGCCTGGTGTTAAGGACAAAAATGCCAAAAGAGATGCAGAAAGATATAGCGCTTTAGGATAATTTAGCATTTGTCCGAAAATAGCTTTTTCAGTTGATTCTCGCGTACCAACTTTTGAAACTAATAAACCAGATGCTAAAGAAACAATAAGCGCTGGAATTTGAGATACTAGTCCATCTCCAACTGACAGGCGTGTGTAAATATCAGCGGCTTCGCCAATAGCCATATCATGCCTAAACGCACCAATAACAATACCACCAACAATATTCACTGCGGTAATAATTAGGCCGGCAATGGCATCACCACGTACAAACTTTGAAGCACCATCCATAGAACCATAAAAGGAACTTTCTTCTTCAAGTTCAAGACGGCGTGTTTGCGCTTCTTTGTCATTTAGAAGCCCTGCTGCCAAATCGGCATCAATCGCCATCTGCTTGCCTGGAATAGCATCTAGGGTAAAACGTGCGCCCACTTCTGCAATACGGCTGGCACCTTTGGTGATAACAATAAAGTTCACCGTTACAAGAATAATAAAGACGATCACACCGATGACAAAATCGCCGCCCATAACAAAGTTCGCAAATCCACTGATTACGCCACCAGCGGCCTCTGGACCTGTTTGCCCATTAGACAGAATTAGGCGCGTCGTCGAAATATTCAACGCCAAGCGTATCATTGTTGCAATTAGCAAAATTGTTGGGAAAGATGAAAAGTCGAGTGGTTTTTTAATCCACAATGCGACCATCAAAATAAGAACAGAAAACGCAATCGAAAATGCCAAGCCAAAATCTACGAGCCATGTTGGCATTGGTAAGAACAAAACGGATAGAATGACCAAAATGCCAGCAGCAAAGTACACATCTTGGTTGCCACCACTGGAGTCTTCGTTTGGTGCTGTATTTGTGTTACTCATTTTAAATCACAATTCTTAGAAAATCATTTTCGTCATGCGTGATAGTCAATTTTATCGATTGCCTACCGAAGATATTTTGGAATAAGAGAGCATTGCCAAAACATTCAAATTTGAAGCTATATAAGGCGAGGCCATTGATGCAACGACCAATACCATCACTATTTTTGGAATGAAGGTTAGTGTTATTTCTTGAACTTGGGTAAGCGCTTGCAATAGTGCAATCGATGTACCAATGACCATCGCAGTGATTACCATTGGCGCTGACACTTTCAAAAGAGTCTGAAACGCAAATTGCACGATCTCTAATGCTTCTGCTTCGTTCATCTAACTACTAACCTTCCTATTTCCTTAATTAGAGGGTTTAGCTCTAATCGTAACTGTATCGTCGACAAGAATTTTGTCTCCGTTTTCAGTTTCAACTACCAAACCTTCTGAGGTGCTTGAAACAGCGATCACAGTGCCACCTTTAGAACCATTAAAAGAAAAGACTTGACGATCAATCAAATCAGAAGCCCCTTGTAACAGATTTTGAGTAAGCATTTTCTCCAATGTTTCATTGGTTTGAATTTGCTGCTCAACACTAGAAAAGGATGCTATTTGAGCCAAAAACTCACCTGAGTCTTGCGGATCAGTTGGATCTTGGTTTTTTATTTGCGTAACAAGTAATTGCAAAAAGGCATCATAGTTTACAGTGTTTGTATTCTTAGCAGTGTCAAGCTTCGACAATGATTGAATAACAGACGACGACGAGGTAGCTAAAACAGCATCAACCATTATGTTTTCTCCTTAGCCAAGCCTTTAGCGACCATTGCAGCTTGTGCAGCAACATCACTCAAAACACCTGAAGCTTCTGTGTTTAAAATAGCTTCTTCTATTGGGTAAAGCTCACGTATCAATTTCAATGCTGGGAATGCTTTTCCTGACGAAACAGAAACATCAATGTCTTTTACACCTTCAATTAGCGAGCGATTGGTTAAGCTCTCAAGTAGGCCAGCCACCATGTCTTTAAAAATGACTTTGGTTTGTTCAACACTTGAAGGGTCCATCAACATCATCTGTACAATAAAGTATAATTGCTTAAATGGTGTTGTTGCATCTTCTTTTTGCAACACGTGATTTTCCAATAGGAAAGTCGCATCATTCAACAATTCAAGTGACACTTTTCTGTCTGCTTTAATTACAGCACCGTTGATAAAAACTTTATCCTTAGCGCGAAGATAAATTTGCATATTACCCACTATTTTAGTCCTTCTTTTATAGTTTTTGTGACATCAATTATAGTAGCAAATGAAACGCTTGAATCGCCCCGCATTGCTTGTAATTGTTTGAGTATGAAAATTCCGATGGAAATTAATCCAGCTTTCAATTCGTTAGGATAGGCATTGTCTACCTGACCTAAATCCTCCATCAAAAGCGTCCAAACATTAGCAGTATCAAATATTGCTTTAATACGTTTTCCAGCGTTTTCAGGATCTCTAAGACTAGATTCCATAACACCTATAGAATATTCCATTGCTTGATATTCTTCACTGCGTGCTTCGCCTTGGTCGCCTTCTGCAGCTTCTGCATATGCTAAATTGAACATTCGTTTATTCCTTGTGGGTTTGAACCCAATTCAGTGTTTTTCTTTTAAATATAATTCATTATCGAGAGTGACTGTATTCTCGCCGTTGCGGCATAAGATGCTTCCAAACTTATCGACAATGATTGCAGTCTGGTTACAGCTTCGTATGGGTCCACGCCCGTAAGGTCATTGAGTTGATTAGCCAACACGTCTTTTTGAAAGCTCATACGTTCATCAGCCCTAGATACGCGTTCTTGTACAAGGCCAATTAAACCTTGCTCATTAGCAAGCTCGCTTACGGCATTACTGGACAAATTAAGCGCGCCAGTCGCTAATCCATCAATTGCTTGGTCGTTCAATTGTGTATCTGCAAACTCAACCATCAAAACTGATGCCGCTATCAATTTTCGATATGCTTCAGACTGAGCAGTAGAAGGCGTTTCGACCAATTCTTGTGAAGAAACTTTCGAGCGAATACCGCGATCAGATGCACTGCTCCACAATGTTGACCAATTACTATCATTGAATAAGTCATTGTAAGGACCGTCTAAAAAACCTTCCATATCCGCTTTAGAAAGGTTAGCGGCAGAGGGATCATTTGCATCAAATCCAAAGTGATTTGTAAACGCATCTTGAACAGCTTGTTTTGCAGCAGCGCCAGACGCGCCTTCATATTCAACAATTGATGGGCTATCTGAATTAACACCAGAAAAAATATACTCGCCTTTATACGCAACATTTAAGGATGCGGTTGTATTTTCAAGTGCGCTTAAACTAAGACTTTTTAGAAAGGATCGATCTAATGAAGTGGTTATTTCGGTAGACATATCAGCAAGAAAATCATTTGCCGCGTCAACCATACTACCAATACTAAGCTGCATCGTTTCCATGCGGCGCGTAACAAACGAATTTGTAACCTTCATCTGGCTAATCAGATCCATTTCGTTTTCAATGGAAACTGCAAAATGTGTTTTGCCGCCAAGCGAATAACCAATGTCTGCAAGACGTCCTGTTACGATTTCTTTTTGGGCAATATTTAAGTCAATTTGCTTCGCCATAGTCAGGTTACGAAGCGAAGAATGTAATGCGTGGGTGCTAATGCTTGATAGTTTCATCGCTATATGCTCGCAATCAAGGTTTCTAGCATTTCATCAACAGTAGAAAGCAATTTTGCAGTCGCTTGATAAGCGCGCTCTATTTCAAGCAACCTAGACATTTCATAATCTAAGTTCACGCCATTTTCATTTTGCAAAGCTGCTTTAAATCCAGCAGATAATTCGCCTAAATACTCTCTGCTATTCGTGGTACTTTGGCGCAATGCATTAAATTGATCTAACGATTGATTTGCATATTCTTGAAGCGTTAAATCTTGTGGCAATCCAGATGAGCTATCAAAAGTCATACCTTTATCAATGTTTGCAGATAGCTCATACAATCTATCAGAAAAGCTGGCACCGCCAGCTGTATTGCTTAAATAATCTGCATCCCCATTGATCGCGCCATCTCTTAAAAGCGTTACATCGCCACCTTTTGTATGATCCACAATTTCATTCACACTTAACGAACCAGCGATACCTGGCTGTAAGATTCCAGAAGTTGGAACACCAGGTCCACCGTCCCAAGTAAACAGACCAGCCAATGCTGGTTTGCCACCACCGGTTTGATCTTGCTCAGAATAAGCTTCAATGAGACCGCGTGCAATTTCATCAAGTTGATTTTGCTGGTCTACTAAATATCTGTCTCGAAGTTCAAAATTACCAGCAATAGCGCCTGTATAAATTGGCAACCTTGAATCATCGCCAGTTACTGGAACGCCATCTACAAAAAGGTTAGAACCTTGTGTATTAGGGCCATATGAAGGCATTGCTTGAAATTGAATGTCTCTTGGCTTCTTCTCAAATAAAACAACGCCATTGTTTAGGGTCAACATCACATCGTTGTTTTCACGACTTACAACATTAATACCAATCTCAGTTGAGATTTCATTTAATAGGCTGTCTCTAATATCCAATTCATCAAATACATCATTCCCAAATCTTGAGCCTTCAACGATGGCATCGTTCAGTTCAGTTAATTGAGCCAGCATTGTTCTTAGGTTTGTTACGCTCGTTCTGATAGCGCTATCGATATCAGTCTTAGTGTTCATTATTTCTGTATATGAACTGTTGAGCGCCGTTGCCATTGAACGCGCATTTTCAACTAAGCTATTCAGTGTCGTATTGTCTGATGGCGTTGCAGCAGCAAATTCAGTAGCATTTTTCAACTCACCAAGTAAACTGGCTGCCGAATTGCTAAATTCATTAAGTTGCTGAAACGATGCTAACCTATCGATGCTAGATGCAATGGCATCACTCTTGGCATATTTGGCATTGGCCATTAATGAAGAATCGAACAATGCCTGATTAACAACACGCTGCGTATCAACGCGTGTCGTGCCATAATAATTGGTTACAACAGCAGCATCACGTCGAATGTAATTTGGGTCCCCAATACCCGCAATATTACGAGATGTCACTGCCGCCTGCTGAGAGGTGGAAGAGAGTGAACTCGTAGCTGTGCGAAGTGCTGCGGATAGGGTCATCTAAAAATTACCGTCTCAAATTAATCAAAACATCCATCAGGTCAGAACCTGTTTGGAATACTTTTGAATTTGCGGTGTAGCTTCGTTGAGACTCGATCATGATCGTAAGCTCACTTGCCATATCAACGTTAGATTCTTCTAATGCACCAGAAATAATTTGCCCGAATGAATCGCCCTGCGGTAGCCCAACAAGCACATCACCAGATTCAATCGTAACACTGTAATTATTGCCAGGTTCTGGACGCAAGTTATCGGTACTTGGAACATCTGCTAAAGCCAATTGGAACAATGGTCTTGTGTAACCATTTTCAAACACGCCAGATACTATCCCGTTATCACCAATTTCAACTCTTTCAATAGAAGCCGGAGAGCTGCCATTAGAGTTCGCATCAACAACGGTATAATTTGTACTCAATTGACTAATGCCACCCAATTCTAAATCAACAGATGAACCGTTTGGCAACGTGAAAGTAACAACTGGGTCAACGCCACCGGCTATGAAGCCCGTAGTTGGATCAAAGTTTAATGTTTGTGTTGCAAGCGCGGCACTTGAATATGGGAACCCAGCATTTGTAGCATCGTCATTGTCATAAACCGCAGCTTCCCAAGTATCATCAGCTGTCTTAGCGAAATACACATCTACAAGCTTTTCGTTGCCAAGTGAATCGTACATCAACAGGGATGTTTTACCATGATAATCTGAGTTTGCTACATTATCTGATGGCAATGAACCCGCAGCAATCACATCTACACTGGAAGGTAAGTTCGGTATTAATTGTGCTTGCGTTGTTGGCACTGCGCTTAGCTCTTGCCCACCAACGTTAATGCGAGACAGGCCGCCAAAACCATTGGCTACAGGTGCGCCGCCAGTCGTATTTAAATCATAACCCATCAAACCGTTGCCAGCAGAATTGACCAAATCACCTGTAGAATCAATGATAAATGCGCCAGCTCTCGTTAAGAAGAAATCATCTGCTCCATTTTGCACGATGAAAAATCCATCACCATCAATGGCCAAATCTGTATTAGAAGTGGTGCCCCTTAATGGGCCTTGCTCACTGACAAACGTTCGCGTTGTCGTGTTCACACTACCCGAATTATACATGCCTGAATTTGACTGCAATACATGTGTATTAAATTCTATAGTAGATTTTTTATAACCAGTCGTACTTGCATTGGCTATGTTGTCCGCAACAGTGGAAAGCCTCTCAGCTTGTGCATTCATGCCAGACACACTGGTCCGCATCATTCCATAAAGGCTCATAATGTTCCCTTTCTATAAGCGAATTGATTCTCTTGTGTATGAGCATCTCTGCTTTATCTTGTGTGAACCTGACGCCCCACACGAAACAAGTTGCATATTTGAAATTCTAAATTCCCACTAAATTTTGACAAAGAAAATCCTGTAGTAAATTGCCACGGCTTGGCAATTTACACTGAACAATCTTTAAGATTTTTGATTGGTTACGCTACGAGCGCATGGTTAAACTGATTCTCAACCTTTACGAAATTTGGGTTAAATCTGTATCCCAGATAACGCTTAGAATCGATTGGATCATGACCAATTTTCAAACGTAATTTTTTACGTAATTTACTGATATGACTTTCAATGACGCTTTCTTCAATAAGGTCATCAAACACCCCATAGATGGCACCAAAGATTTGAGCTTTGGTTGCTCTGCGACCATTAATGCTCGCAAGATATTCTAAAATTCTGCGCTCACGTCTTGGCAAATCCAAAGGTGCACCTGCAAATTCAGGATCACGCCCATCAAAATAAACAGTAATTGCTGAAGTGATTTCGCTAGAAACTGAAGTAACAATTCTCTTTTTGATTGCAGCAATTCTAAACATCAGTTCTTCAAAGTGAACTGGCTTAGCAACAACATCATCAACACCAAACTTATAAAGTCTAGTCAAACTCTCAAGGCAACGATTGTCTAACATCGCAACCACTGGAGCATTAATTTTTAGCCGTATCTGAGATACGACTTCAGCTTGATTTGAGCACTCACCTATAAGGACGGCCTCAATGGAGGCTAAATCAGCTTTACTGCCTGTTCTTAACCACTCGAATAAATCATTCGCATCGAGCCTAAACAACATTTCACCAGCTTTTTCAAATTTATTTTTATAGCTTTCAACAACTAAAGACCTGTCTTCGACAAATACAATCATTGTTTCCCCCCGAATCAGTTAAACCGCTTGATGTAGAATCGTTAAGCGAATCTTAATTTTTGACCAATAACTCAAAAATAGGGGATAAGTTTTCATCTATAACTTTAGGTAAGAAAACATCAATTTTAGGTTTGATTTCCTAAGTTGATTCACAATACAGTTGATAATTAACTATTTGTTAATTTTTAGACTTGCAATCAAAAAATAAATTGGAGTGATTTGTTTTACGAGGACTATGACAAACGACCCCAAACACCACCTTAAAATTGTATTCATTAAAGATAGATTCCCGAGCGTGTATCAACTAGATCAGAGTTATCACTAATATCAGTGCCCTGACTGGCTAAATCATCAGCCATTTTCTTGTCTTTTTGACCATCAAAGTGGTCGTCAAAAGTGCCATTTGCTAAATTCTCTTGCATGTTTTCATCTGCAGAATAATCTTTTATTGCCTCATCTTGCTGACTCAATTCTGCATTACGACGAACAGAAATTTCCTCTACCGACAAGCCTGCGGCTTTAATCGTGTCAATAATTTGGACAATTTCTTGCTTAATTGCAGCTTCAGCTTTAGCTGTTTGAGCCTCAATCATAAGTGTCATTTTGCCATCAGAAATTTCAATTTTGACCTTAATTAACCCGAGTGTTTTTGGTAGCAACTGGATTTCGATAGTCTTTTGCGAGACAACCGACTGGCTTTCAGGAAGAACGATGCGTGGGGCTGAAACAGTTTCTATCTTAGCGCCAAACTTAGCTTCGTTTGTGATTACAATTTGTTGTAGTGCATTGCCAAGGTTTTCAACCTTAGTCTCGGCAAAATAATTCAACGTATTATTAGAAGATTTAACTTTAAGCTGGCCAGCATTCATCTGTGCATTTGCAATTGATGCTTTTCCATTTTTATCGACAGAGCGTTCAACAATCTTCTCAATACCATTTCGTCCTACTTGCGACTTGTCTGAACCCTCAGCCAGTTTTGAAGAATTTACATTCTGATTTGTAGTAGTTACTACCTTAGAGGATTTCTTTGCATTGGTGTTGGCATTGGCACCATCATTTGCAACGCTTTTATTTGCTGCTTTACCAGTATCAACGCTCTTATCATTCGTCTTTGATGTATTTGACTTTAAGATGCTATTTTGTATTTCTTTTTGATTTTTCTTATTATCCTGTGAAAGCGATTTGATCGAGACCTTGTCATTCATAGTTTCAGGAGTAGCTGTCGAATTATTTGTATTATTTGAAATTTGAGAGACAATTTGATTATTTTTCTTATCATTATCACTCAATGCCGATGTCTTCGCTAGTTTCTCGGCAGTCTCATTAACAACCTTGCGCGCACCATTAATATCAACAGACAGGCTTTCATTGCTATTGGCATATGTAACATTAACTGGCGTCAGCTTTTCAGCCAGAGCACTATCTATGGTTACAAATGCAATCTGTTTTGAATTTGAAGTTATTGTAGATTTTGCGTTGTCTAGAACAGATAAGTTATTCTCTAAGTTATCCTGTGCGTCAGCATCATTTAGTTTAGTTTCATCACTCTTAACGCTAGCGTTATCCACTAAGTCTACGCTCTTTTCATTATCTAAAGCCTTAGCAAAATCATTAGCCTTGTTTTCATTTTTTAAAGCCAGACTGTCGCCATTACCTTTTCTAAAAGCAATCCCAGTATCATCTGCTTTGATAGAACCAGCGAAACCAAGTGGCATCATAAAATTTCTCCATTCAAGACTTTTTCACTCATAGCAAGAATATCGATAGACTTTTTAATCGTGGCATTCTTTTGAGCAAACTCAGCGCTCTCTTTAAACAATTTATCTGTGGGATCCGCTTTTGAAAATCTTGTCACTTCCATTTTAATCCCATTCTTAATTTGAACTTGCGTCATAGGGTCGTTATAAATTCGCTGGCTAAGCGCGATTACATTATCGTATAAAAATTTATCTTTAGAGTTTAAATGCGCATCATTTATACCGTCAACCATACTCATCATTGTTTCTATACCACCAAGTTCGGTCACCGTTGAAGCCAAATGATACAGCTTCATACGTGTGTGAAGCTTTCCATTTTTTCTGCTTAATACAATTGCAGTTTTTGCCGTCCAACTGGATAATTTAAACATTCCCAACTCTGTAGCGATGCCAGAAACATAGCTTGAAACTGCCAATTGTTGGTTAGGCTTCAAAGACTTATATAGATATTTCAAATTCTTTAAAATAGCATCCTCAGAACTTTTATGCATGCGAACAAGCGAATAAGCGTAGTTCTTCAAAAAGTCATTAAAGTAGAATGAGTTTTTATATCTGGTTATATAAATGGTGCTAATACGCGTAAACATTTTTACGTTTTCGTCATCTGAAGACATTCTTATAAGCCTTCTTAATGAAGCTTCTTCTGCCAATGTACCAGGTGCAATTTTACGCGCGATATCCAAATAATCTTTTGCTAATTTTGCATCAACCCGTCCAAACAACATCGACTTTACAATTGCAAACTGTGCAGCGGTTGAAATAGGAACATGTTTAAAATCTATTTTTTTAAATAAGTTAAAGGCTCTACCCAACCGACCAGTAGAATATGCCAACGCAGCATCAAGATATAAAGTATGATCCTTAGAAAGTTTGGTCTTTGACCTAGCTAGTTTACCAACTCGTGGGTCTCCACCTATCAATGTAAACAGCGCAATCGCATCAAGATTTTTCTTATAATCCCATGCTTTAACATCCACAGATTTCAGCGTTTTTGCAGCCGTCTTAAGCCGCGCTCTATACTGTTTAAAAGATCCAGCTTTGCCTGTGACCAAACCATCTTGCAATCGTTGAAGCGCTCTAATTTCACGTGTTGGCTCACCAAGCTCAAAGGGTACTTCGACAGTTTCGAAAACGACTACATGCTTGATAGGGTGGCCATCCTCGTCAAGTTTTTCACCCTCTTTTGCGTGGCCCTCTTTTGCGTGTTCCTCAGTGGAATCAATATTTTCTGCCTCCTGATGCCCACTGTCAACTTCACCATGCACACCACTCTTGCCAAGCACGTTCTTCTCAAGCAGCTCATCCAGAACTGATTTAAACATCTCTGGCTGTTTCATGCCTTTAGAATGTGGTTCACCTACATGTGCCTCACGAACAACATCACTATGCACCTCCTCAAAGGTACTTTCCTGCATGTCCACAGTTTCAGGCTTTTTACCTGCATCATCAACTTTAAAAGTATGATTATGTTCATCATGTGCATCCATAGCCATAGATTTTGATTTAATACCTGCCGCTTTTTCGAAATCAACAATTGGCCCAACCATGCGAACAGCTCTTAATATTTTAGGCCCAGCAACACTTACATGCTCTAGTGTGTTATTAGCGCGCCCACTAATGGCTCTAGCCTGCTTTTCTAGCCTAGATTTAGCAAGTTCTAAAATCACTTTCGGTACGTAACGTTCATGCTCTCTCTCCGCAGTTAAACCCACATAAGGCAAAAGCAAGACCAAACAAGTCGTCAATAAAATATGGCGTTTAAAGCTAATCATGATTTACGAATGAACACTTCAATTCTTCTATTTTCAGAAGCATTTGGATCGTCTGTTTTTTTCAAGTTCGCGTCAGCATGACCTTCAATTTTTTCAAAGGCAGATTTTGGAACCCCGCCCTTAATCAGCATGTAATAAGCCATATGAGCCCTATCAGTAGAAAGACGCCAATTGTTGTAATTGCGGCTCTTATACTTGCGACCATCTGTATGTCCACTAATTGTTAACCGACCAGGCTTGTCACCAATTAGCCTTCCAATCTCGCCCATAACCTGAACTAAAATTGGAGTTGGCTTTGCAGAACCAATGTTAAACATGCCATTATTTGCACGCTCAGATAAGGTAATTAAAGCACCATCGGAATTTTGAGAAAGCTCGATTGTTAAAGAGGAGTTTCCCTGTTCTTGCAATTGTTCATTCAATTGTAAAATCGCGGCCTCAAAACTTAAAACGCTTTCATCAGCTTCGTCAGCTTTTTTCAAATCTGCTATGTTTTTTGCCGTTAATTCTATGGCATCTTTTTTGGCTTTTTCATCAGCCAGCATTTTTACTTCTGCAGCCATTTTTTCTTTGGCAAGTTGCTCATCATCCTTATCAGGGTCAATTTCAAATTCTTCAAAACCACCAGTCATTGGCGTTTTCATATTCTCAGAATTAGCTTTAGAATTTAAAATTGGGTCAGACATGGCTTCTGAAAAAGGATCGATTTGCTTTTTAGCCATTTGTTTAAGCACGTCACCATCGCCAAAATCAATGTTCAACTCTGCGCTTTTTTCTTCGCCCACAAATTTGGAATCTAATTCGGTTTGCCAAGAAGAAGGATCAAAAGGATCTCTAAAGTTTGAACCACCAGAAAGCGTCATTTCTTTATCACTATCGTCCTCAGCAACACCTTTACCTTCACCTCGGCCCAGCCCTTTACCCCTACCTTCTTCTTTTGAAAGATCAAGTTTCTCATCACTTCCAGTATGCCCACTTGAGATTTCTGCTAACAAAGCCAATGGATCTTCAAACAGTGATGCGTCATCCATTACCGCTAAATCAGCATTTTTATCTGTTGGTATTTTTGGTGGGCTTATATTGGTATTGTCCTCATCTGGATGATCGACAGGTAATTTCTTCACGCCGTATTTTGGTTTACTCAAGCCTTTAGGGTTAGTCGTATTATCCATAAGCTCGATAGGATTAAAATAACTAGCAACTGCTTTTTTTGTATCTTCGTCAGACGCATTAATGAGCCACATCACCAAAAAGAAAGCCATCATAGCAGTCATGAAATCAGCAAACGCAATTTTCCACACGCCGCCGTGATGCTCATCTCCGCCGCCTCTGCCGCGCTTGATTATTATTATATCGCCTTGTCTTTCTGAGTCTACCATGGCGTTTTCTACATTCCTAATTTGATAATTAATTCAACAAGATACAGCATATTAATTATGCACCGATGCGTTCTTCTTGTAGCCATTTTTTAATTGCAAAGGCTGCGCGTTTTTCGCTCTCCCCCACCATTTTTTCTAAATGGTCTTTTATTGCATCTTCTCTCATTGCTAAGCTTTCTAGCCCATCAGAACTAACAGCTGGAGCACCAGGCATAGACAACCCACCATTTAATTCTGGCGCACCAAGATCACCTAAAAGGTCAGGCATCTCAAGGCCACTCGCCCCCATCATAGACGGTGCCCCGTCGCCAGCATTCGCCAATAACATGTCTTCTTCACCAGCAGCAGGCGCTTCAGGTTTTCCAACAATAATGCCAATTAATGGTTTAATACCAAACAATGAGAATATGAATGCAGCAGCAATTAATCCAATGCCATTAAAGATCGAGTTAAAATGCAATGCTAAGAATGTCGCAATACCATTTGCTTGCGGCTCGACTTTAGAAAATTCAGAAGGTAGAAACTCAACAACACTGATGGAAATTTTATCACCACGTTTTTCATTCGATGAAACCACAGACTTGATGATTTTATCTAGCTCAGACACCAATTCATCGACTTCTGCTTTATTGGCATCTTCTCCTAATATACTTTCAACTCTGCTTTTATTAACAACCAAAGCCACAGAAATTTTTTCAATTTTATACCCATCACTGACGGTTGAAATGGTTTTTTCATTTATTTCATAATTTGTTACTTCTTCACGGCGTTCATTGTTTTCCAATGATGATTGTCCAGACCCTGCTGGCGCATTTTCATCCGGAAGATTTTGTTCAACTGTAGCAGGAGCAGAATTTTCTTTATTTTCACTTTTGCCAACTTCACGAACAATCTGCACAGATCTAGTGACTTTAGAATCGGGATCAAAGACCCGCTCACTAACTTTACGTTGATCGCTGTTTAGTTTCGCAGAAACAGAAATTCTAAAGTTTTCTGCCCCCAAATATGCACCAAGGGCCGTCGAAATCTTACTAGAAATATCATTTTCGAAGTTCTTTTCAAGATCAACAAGACGTGACGTTCCACCAAGTCCTTGGTCATCAACACCAGCCAACAAAGACCCATTTGCGCTTACAATTGTAACGTTTCCAGATTCAAGCCCCGGCACAGCGGCAGCAACCAAATTACGAATGGCAACAATAGATTTACCTTGCAGTGAACCATATGTTTTTAACACCACCGAAGCAGTAGGTGCGCCAACTAAATTTCTGCGGTAAACATTTTTTTCAGCCATTACCAAATGCACCCGAACAGCATTCACGCCTTCAATCATTTTAATGGTGCGTACCAATTCACCTTCAATGGCTCGCTTATTCGTTACATCTTGCATGAAAGATGTAAGGCCTAATGTATTGAGTTTATCAAAAAGTTCATATCCACTTGCTTGCGAAGATGGCAGTCCTTTTTCAGCAAGTAACACTCTTGCCTTTGCAGTAACATGGGGTGCGACTTCAACAATACCAGTATCTGGATAAGCATCAAACTCAATACCATTTTCAGATAGCAAACGGCTGATATTATTTACATCTTCACTTGAAAGGTTTGAATATAACGGCGCTGTGGTTGGCATGCTAAAAAACATGCTTATGCCAATGGTTGTGGCTAGGGTAAATAATATTGCTACAACGAGTGCAATTTTTTTACTGGTTTCCAACGCGCTTAAATTACCTAAAGCTTGTTCGAATTGTTGCTGCAACGCCATTTACGGACCCCTATGTGTTCATAGCCAAAATGGACTATGAACCTTGTCCGAACATTGCATTCACATAAGAAAAATGCCGCCAATCGAAATTAGCGGCAATCCATTGTTCATTATGAAGTTAAGTCTTAAAACTTATCTAAATAGAGATAGAATACTTTGTGATTGACCGTTCGCAATTGATAGAGCTTGAATACCAAGCTGCTGTTGAACTTGTAGCGCTTGTAATTTAACAGACTCTTCGTTCATATCAGCGTCAACCAATTGGCCAATGCCCTTGTCGATAGAATTCATAAGATTACCAACAAAATCGCTTTGCATATCTACACGTTTGCCTACAGAACCAAGGTTAGAAGCAGCCGATGTCATATCGCTAAGCATCGCATCAACAGCACTAATCATGCTGTCGATATCAGCATCAGAAGTTGAATTTGAAACAGAAATAACTGTACCAGTGGCAGCTGTTGTTTGACCAGCGACATCAATCAATCTGAAATTGTCTGCTGTACCAGTAGGTGCATCTTTCAACGCATCGGCATCATAAGTTTTAGTTAAAATCCCTAAGTTCTCATTGTCAGAACCGATTAGGGTGATGTCAGATACAGTTACATCGATTGTTGAAACAGATACATTACCTGATGCAGAACGATTGAACGAACCTACAATTGATTTATCAGCTGCTGCTGTTGCACTGTCGTTACTCAACCAATTTTCACCAGAGAAAGAAGAAGATTCTACGATTGTTGAAAGTTGTTCTTTAAGAGCTGTAATTTCTGTGTTGATCGCATCACGATCCACACCAGGCTCACGCGCAGCTACCAATTTAGATTTGATTTCATCAGTCACTTCGATAGCAGCGGTCAAACCAGTTGTTGCCGTATCAACCTTAGCAGCACCAAGACCCAATGCATCTTTAACAGTGCCCAATGCTTTGTTGTCTGAGCGCATTTCTGTAGCGATAGACCAATAAGCTGCATTATCTTTTGCTGAGCCAACACTCAAGCCAGTAGATATCGCATTTTGGACAGCGTCCATTTTTTTATTTGTCATATTCAATGATTGCAACGCCGTCATAGCGGATGCATTTGTATTAATACTAGACATTATAAAGGTCCCTTAAAAACTAAATACTTGGGGACAAACTGGATTTTCCAGTAAGATAGATTTGGCATCATGCCGGGCTCCGTGAAAATACGGGGCTCTACCTTGGGTTATAATTTTGGCGCAAAGAACAGCGCCAAAGCTATTTTTTTAACTCAATAGTCTATCTAAATAGAGATAGGATACTCTGAGATTGACCGTTTGCAATTGAAAGAGCTTGTACACCAAGCTGTTGCTGAACTTGTAGAGCTTGTAGTTTTACAGACTCCTCGTTCATGTCAGCATCAACCAATTGGCCAATACCTTTTTCAATCGAATTCATTAGATTATCAACAAAATCAGATTGCATGTCTACACGTTTGCCGACTGATCCAAGACCAGAAGCTGCAGAAGTCATGTCAGAAATAATTGCATCAACAACACTAATCATACTGTCGATATCTGCATCAGATGTTGAACTGGAAACGCCAACAACTGCACCATCTTCACCTGTGGTTGCACCCGTGCCCATATCAAGCAAACGAAATTCGTTTTCTACACCAACGCCAGTAAGAGGTGTATCCAATAATTGATTGGCATCATAATCTTTTGTTAAAATGCCCAAGCTTTCATTATCAGCGCCAACTAGCGTGATATCTGATACAGTAATATCGATTGTTGAGACAGATACATTACCTGCAGCAGAACGGTTGAATGAACCAACAATTGATTTATCAGTTGCCGCTGTAGCACCATCATTTTGCAACCAGTTTTCGCCTGAAAACGATGACGATTGTGCAATGGTAAGAAGCTGCTCTTTAAGAGCTGTAATTTCTGTATTGATAGCATCGCGATCTACACCAGGCTCACGAGCCGCAACCAATTTGGTTTTGATTTCGTCGGCTACATCAATTGCAGCAGTCAAACCAGTTGTAGCCGTATCAACCTTAGCAGCACCAAGACCCAATGCATCTTTAACAGTGCCCAATGCTTTGTTGTCAGAGCGCATTTCTGTAGCGATAGACCAATAAGCTGCATTATCTTTAGCTGAACCAACGCTCAAACCTGTAGAAATTGCATTTTGGACAGCGTCCATTTTTTTATTTGTCATATTCAATGACTGCAAGGCCTGCATGGCTGAAGCATTTGTATTGATACTAGACATTTTTCTTAGTCCCTTTTAAACTAAACACTTGGGACAAACTGGATTATCCAGTAAGATAGATTAGGCATCATGCCAGGCACTGCAAATTCGCAGAACTCTACCTTAATTGTCAATTTGGCGCACTTTACTGCGCCAAATTTAATTTTTTAACTCAACGTATTATCTGAATAGAGATAGGATACTTTGAGCTGAACCATTTGCAATTGAAAGAGCTTGAACACCAAGCTGTTGCTGAACTTGTAGAGCTTGTAGTTTTACAGACTCTTCGTTCATGTCAGCATCAACCAATTGGCCAATACCTTTTTCAATTGAATTCATAAGATTATTAACAAAATCATTCTGCATATCAACACGCTTACCTGCAGAACCAAGGTCTGAAGCAGCAGATGTCATTTGAGATATAATATCATCAACTACTGAAATCATCTGATCAATTGCGGTATCAGTTGTAGAACCATCGATCTCAATCTCGGTTCCTGCATTAGCAGCGCCATCACCAGCATCAAGTAGGAAATAGTTGACTGCTGTAGTTGTAGGTGTATCAAGCAATTGGTCCGCATCAATGTCTTTAGTTAAGATGCCGAATGCGCCGTCGTCCGTGCCAATCAATGTTGTATTTGTTGTATTAATATCGATTGTTGAAACTGATACATTGCCTGCTGCTGAACGATTGAACGAACCCACAATAGATTTAGTACCCGATACTGTAGATTCATCATTTTGCAACCAGTTTTCACCAGAAAAAGATGAAGACGAAGCAATTGTAATCAATTGTTCTTTTAGGGCTGCGATCTCTGTGTTGATCGCGTCGCGATCCACACCAGGCTCACGCGCAGCTACCAATTTGGATTTAATTTCGTCTGCTACGTCAATTGCTGCATTCAAACCAGTTGAAGCAGTATCAATCTTAGCAGCACCAAGGCCCAAAGCATCTTTAACAGTGCCAAGTGCTTTATTGTCAGAACGCATTTCGGTAGCGATCGACCAATAAGCTGCGTTGTCTTTAGCAGAACCTACACTTAGGCCAGTTGAAATGGCATTCTGTACAGAATCCATTCTTTTGTTTGTCATATTCAATGATTGCAGAGCAGTCATCGCAGATGCGTTTGTATTAATACTAGACATGAAACGTCCCTTGTAAATTTTAATCAATAATAGGGGACAAACTGGATTAACCAGTAAGATAGATTCGGCATCATGCCGGGCACCAATATATATTTATATATGTGCTCTACCCTCGATAGATGAATAATATCCACCTAATTGATAGCCTACAATTAGAGGCAATTTATTAATATTAGATTAACAATAGATGATTTCTAGGGATGAAATTTAAATAACAGAATTAAGTAACTCTCCAACAATTATATTCCAACCATCTATTAAAACGAAAAACAAAACTTTAAAGGGCAATGAGACAACCGTTGGTGGTAACATCATCATACCCATCGACATTGTAACAGTAGCAACGACCAAATCTAGGATCAAGAACGGCAATAAAATCAAAAACCCAATCTCAAAACCTTTTCGCAATTCTGATAACATAAAGGCTGGCACTATTATTTTTAAATCAGGTGCTTCACTTGTAATCACATTTTGCGGTTCGGCATTGCTAGCCTCCACAAACAATTGCATATCTTTGGGCCTTACATGTTGCAACATAAAATCTTTCATCGGGCCAGTTACTTTATCAAAGGCTTCTTCTTGAGAAATTTTATTTTCAAGCAAAGGTTGTACACCCTCTTCCCAAGACTTTTCGAACACAGGCGCCATAACAAAATAAGTCATGAATAATGCTAACGAAATTATAATAAGGTTTGATGGTGTGGACTGCATGCCAAGACCACTTCTCAAAAAAGAGAAGGCGATAATAAACCGCGTAAAACAGGTCGTTGAAATTAATATACCAGGCGCAATTGATAAAACCGTGAGGACAATAAGTCCTTGGATAATTCGCCCCGTAAAAGTGCCATCACCTTCTGGAACCAACTTAGAAAGATCAATTTCTTGCGCCATAGAAACATCTGTCAAAATACAGATACATACAATTGCCAGAAATATTCTCATTCAACCGCCATTGATAAAATAAACACTTTTTGCACTTTGCCGTTACTAATCAGCTGAGCACGCTCGAGTAAATCTTCCCTCAAATGTAAATAGCCACTAGGGCCAGAATACAGATCTAATTCAACAGTTTTCAAATAAGTCGAAATGCCATTGATTATTTCTGCTTGAGTCGAAGCACGCGTTATTGAATACCCACTTTCAGCCAACATTCCAAGCTCTAACCGTATCAATGAATTGCCACTACGCGGTAAATTCACAATAAATGGCTCAAATTTGGTAAAAACATTTTCATCTGAGTACAAACTAGCAGATTCACCTTCTGCGTGACTATTATCAGTTTTTCTTTTATCTTTATCTTTTTTAGACTTTTTGCTGATTTTCTTACCGGCGTTGTCTTCAACACTTGCCATTTTACTCGGCCCACTTTGACTAGCCACAAACCAACCAGCACCCACGGCAATAGCAGATAAAATTACAACTGCAATTATCGATGGAACCAACCCAGATTTTTTCTTAGCTTCTTCACCATCTACATTTTCTTTGCTGCCAGCTTTTTTATCTGCCATTTATTTTATCCTTCATAGAAGAATAAAGATTGCGGGCAATTTTAGGTACAAAAGTTTTTCGTCTAACTGTACCAGTGTTATGTCCACCATAAGAAATACGAGCTTCTGCAATTTTTTCGTATGGAATTGAATTGTCAGGAGCAATGTCTTTCGAGCGAACGATACCTTCAACTTTCATCAATCGTAATTCAGAATTCACTCGAACTTCTTGCGTTCCATATATTTTCAAATTGCCGTTTTGCGAAGCAGCAACAACTGCCGCAGCTATTTGCAATTGAATTTTTTCAGACCGGTTTACGGTTCCACCGCGAGCAGTCTTTAACGATGTGGTTGCTGTTCCCGTTCCATCAACCACTGGCAAGGCATATGTTCCAATACTGCCACCAAGCGTACCAGCAGCAGAGCCATCAATTGTTGAATCTCTTTGGGATGCACTTTTAATACGTGCACTATCGTTTATCAATATTTTAACAGTAAGAATATCACCAACTTCATAAGCTCTTGTATCTTTAAAATAGATGCCTTCTTTTTTATTCCAAATAGAATTATCACTCATTTCCACCCGCATTGCATTATGGATTACTTGTGGTTCAGGAACAATTAAAATGTCTTCCATTAACACCTCTGTTTGAGGTTCTGTCATGGTAGGTGGCTTGCCATAATCAGTGAATGTATGTCCGCAACCACTTACTATTAGTGAAAGCAAAAACAAGAATGACAGATTGAAGATTTTTTTACTGTTCACTCTTCTTCCCTCCCTCCAATGCAGCAGTTAACACCAATGCAACTTCAGCAGCATCTACTGGGCTCATTTCGGTCAAAATTGCACTTGAGGATTTAGGCGGCAATTGAGAAATTATTGAAGCCGCTACAACAGGACCAAGTTCGGCAAATTGAGAAGCGGCAGCATCTGGCCGCATCACCTGAAAAATTTTAACAACAGATTCGTTTACTTTGTTCACAAAGCTCTCACGCTTAACCATCCATGATTTTAATTCATTGGTTTTTTGTTCTAACTGTTCAAGCTTTTTGTCCACCTGCGTTTCAATCGTAAGCAGTTGCTCTTTTAAAATTGCGCTACGTGCTTCAACTGCAGAATCTGAAATATTATAACAATAATTAGATAATTCATGTTTGCTAGCAACAGAACTTTTAAGTGCGGCAGGTCCTGGCCCAGTCTCGTCTTTTTTTGGTTTTTTACCAGCGTCAGGCTTTTTTTCTACAGATCCTGTTACGGTTAAATCAACATTTGGAAAACCAACGTCAGAAAAAGCATCCACAGGCGCTACATTATCTAAACGAAAAACAAGCTCAGGTTTCACTTCTTTTTTAAAAGCAAATGAAGGCGCGTTAGCAAATACACTGACTGAAAATGCTATTATTGATATTTTGCAAATACTGTTCATCATTTTATTCGTCATTTTATTGGTCATTGGACAATCAATTCAGCCTGCAAGGCGCCACTCGTTTTCATCGCTTGCAATATTGCAATGATGCCGGATGGTTTTGCACCCATCATGTTTAAACCGTTTACCAACTGCTCTAAGCTTGGACCTTTAACGATACCCACGTTACCCTCTTGTTGAAAAACATCGATTTGAGTATTTGGCAAAACCACTGTTTGACCATCAGAAAATGGTTGTGGCTGTGAGGCTTCCGGCGTTTCTGTTACACTAACGGTAAGTCCGCCATGGGTAATTGCTACCGTTGAAACTTGAACCTTTGATCCAATAACCACAGTACCTGTACGTTCATCAACCACAATTCTAGCTGGCGTATCCGGCGTGATGGATAATCTTCCAATGCTGGCAAAAAATCTAGTTGGCGAAACCGAATCTGGAACCTTCACGCCAATTGCTTGATGGCTTAGCTCAGAGGCCAGTTCTGTTTTAAATTTTGATTTTGTGTATTTGTTAATTCTGTCAGTGATCGATATAGCAGTATCAAAATCAGGGTTTAGTAATTGTAAAACTAAGACGTCTTCACTGTTTAAATCACCTGGTGCAGAAACTTCTACAATACCACCATTTGGTATGCGAGCAGATGTTGGCGTACTTTGTGTAATAGAAGCAGCATCGCCTTGTGCAGAAAAACCACTAACAATAAGGCCACCTTGCGCAGAGGCATAAATCTCTCCATCACCACCATAAAGCGGCGTGAAAATCAAAGTACCGCCAGACAGCGAGCTTGCGTCACCAATAGATGCAATGTTTACATCAATTTTGGTACCTTTATTAGCAAAGGGAGGTAGTTTTGCCGTTACAAGCACCGCTGCCATATTCTTCGTGCGGAATTGGTCATTCGTTCGTCCAATACCCAATTGGTCGAGCATAGATTTCATAGAAGCTTCGGTAAAAGGTGAATTTCGTAAACTATCACCCGTACCATTTAGGCCTGCAACAAGTCCGTAACCCATAATTTGGTTTTCACGCGCCGATTGCAATGAAACCACATCTTTAATTCTTACCTCTGCAAAAGCAGAAGAAACCGCGCCATTCATTAACAATGCCACGGTAAGTAAAAACCTAATTATGTTAAGAAAAGTTCGATTTAATTTCATCGTGTTAACCTTGCCGCAATCGTTCCGTCATTCATTGCAACGCCATAAATTATCGAATTATTCTGCATATTTCTCACACGAACAGATTCGCCAGTTTTGGCAGAATTAAGTGGGATAACTTCGGCTGTAATCACCAACGATCCAGTCGTATATTTCATTATCACGGGTCTATTAACCGAGATCACATCGGGCTCTTCTAATTGGTTCGTGCGAATTGGCCGTGCTGGTACCAAATTAAATCTTGCAACTTTTCCGATGATATCTTTTGAACTCACAAAGACACTTACGCTATTTAAATATTTATTAGGAACAATTCGCCCTCTTAACTGCGAAGCAGTTATGGGTTTGCCAGCATAAATCATAGATTTTGGAACAGGGATTTCTGTGTTCTCACCAGCCAATACATTGGAGGTCAAAGCTGAAAAGAACAATATTGCACAAGCAAGCATCACTTTACTAAATTCCATTACTCTTAAGAAAATCATTATCGAATACCCTGCGTTACTACGCTAGACATATCATCCGCTGCTTGAATAACTTTTGAATTCATTTCATAGGCACGCTGAGCGGCAATCATGCCTGCTATCTCTTTTATCGCATCCACGTTTGAAGATTCTAAATAGCCTTGAGAAATAGCACCGTAACCAGTTGATGCTGGCGTTCCTTGAACCGCACTACCCGATGCGGTTGTTTCGCCAAACAAATTGTTACCCAATGGCTCAAGACCTGCTTCATTGGCAAATTTCGAAATAGTAAGTTGCCCCATTTCAGTCGGCACTAAATCACCATCTAAATTGGCAGTTACCAATCCTGAATCCGTAATCGAAATATTTCGTGCCGTTGATGGAATAGTAATTTCTGGCTGAATAATATTGCCATGTAAATTTACCAATTGCCCATTTTGATTTAAGTTAAATGCACCAGCCCTTGTGTATTGTGTATCGCCTTCCGGCCCAATAACTTGAAACCATCCATCGCCATTAATAGCTACGTCTAATGGATTGCCTGTCTGTGTTAAAACACCTTGTGTATGCACGTCGCGTATACCAGCAAGCTTAACACCCAAGCCTTGTTTCGCGCCTTCTGGAACAATTTCAAGACCAGCCACATTTGAAACACCTTGGTTGCGAACAGTCTCATACATTAAGTCAGAAAATTCAGCACGCCCACGCTTAAAGCCAGTTGTGTTAATGTTGGCAATATTATTGGCGATAACTTCTAAATTTATTTGCTGCGCGTGCATACCAGTTGCGGCAATTGATAATGCTTTTAAACTCATTGAAACACTTTCCTAAGATAAATTTGCGCTAGATTTGCATGCGGCTGATTTCAAGATATGCCGAGACTATTTTATCTCTAACAGCAACAGCCATTTTTAAACTTTGCTCAGCTTCCACAACAGCAGAAGCAACATCATAAGCACTGGCTTCGCCTTTTATGCCTTTTATCGACATGGCTTCAGCCTTTTGAACTGAACCCACCATGTCTTTACCAGCATCAAACAATACGTCTTTAAATGAGACACTTGCAGTTTCACCAACATTGCTTTTCGCATCATTAGATAAACCAACTGCATCCTCCACACCCATACTACGAGCAGCAGAAATTGCGCTATTGATAGACGATACCCCCATAACAGCCGACATCTTTAATTCCTCATCAAATCGATAGACATTGAAATCATTTCACGCGCTTGTTTAGTCGCCTGCATGTTGGCCTCATAAGTACGAACGGTTTCGCGCATATCTGCAATTTCCATAAACATATCGACGTTAGGCATTTTAACCATGCCTTTTTCATCTGCCGCTATGTGACTTGGGTCATACTGGTTTATGTAACCAGTCCTATCGACACCAAAATGAGATACTTGCACTTTAGCTACGCCGCTAGCTCGATCCATCACTGAAGCAAAGGTAATTGTTTTGCGACTGTATGGATCAGAGCCAGGAGTATTTCCCGTAGAATTTGCATTTGCTATATTTTCAGACACAATACGCATACGATGCGTTTGAGCCTCGATACCAGAACCAGAAATTGCCAGCGCTGCTTTTAATGGATCAGCCATATTATCCTCCGTAAACCGAAGAGACCATGCGGTGGAATGAACGAACAACCGAAGTATTCAATTCAAACGCTGTTGCAACATCTCCAGATTTAATCGCTTCACGAGCCAAGTTAACATTGCCGCCAGAGTGCACAGTTTCCCATGCGCTATCGGCGCCACTAGCAACCCCATCAACACCGCCAAGACCACCTTGCAGGTGATTGGCATTGGTAACCAATAAATCGGTAAATTTTGTATTTTTTTGGTCAAATGCCTTAACGTCCTGAGCTTTAAAACCGGGTGTATTAGCATTTGCGATATTGCTCGAAATGAGGGTCTGTCTGACGGACAACCAATCAGCATGCGATTTTGAAAGCGCACTAAGGTATACTTCTGCCATCTACCCACTCCTCGATTAAACATATCTCACTTTTTTGATAGCCGAGCTAACTTGTGTGAAGCTTACTTGAAGATAATTCTGAATGAAATCTATGGCTTAATGCTTGCCCTTAAAGCAATATAATCAGCATGCTACCTGGGATAAATTATCAATCAACAATTGAGAATTTTCCTCAGGGCTGTTGTCATTTGCTTCAAATGAAATGTGATGTAATTCCACCTTTGAAGTATCACCAGATAAAATAAACCTGAAAAATGCAAAAACTCCATTTGAGTTAAATTCAAAATCTAACCCTACTTCTGGAACCTTAGACCATGAGCTATCAACTTCGCCTGTACAGGCAAAACTCATTGAATAGTCTTTAAAATTTCGATCTAAGATTCCAACAATTTGGTCGTGTACCTCAGGCAGTTGCCCAAAAGCCAAATGCATTGCAAAGCACAAAGGATCAATCATACGAAGTTCAGGCTCTAGCCTTTTCGCCGCTTGATGAATCGCTGCCTCGCGCCCCTCTAAACAATTACTAAAATTACTAAAATTATTAATCATGTCCCACTACTCACTGTATAGCCACTTTACCAGCCACTTTATTATCAACCTTCATCAGCCCACGAATTAACGCGGCAACTGGTATAAAAAACTCGGCAGGAATTTCTTTTTCTACCATTGCAACTTTATAGAGTGCACGAGCCAATGGCTTATCTTCAAATACAGGAATGTTATTTTCCTCCGCAATTCCACGTATTTTGAGCGCAATTAAATCCTGCCCTTTTGCTAATACAATAGGTACATCATCAATTCCTTGCCTGTATCTTATGGCAATGGCAAAATGCGTCGGATTTGCAATAATCAATGTCGCTTTATCAACTTCTTTTATCATTCTTCTTCTAGATCTGCTTTGACCAAGCGAACGCGCCTTTTGTTTAAGAGCTGGATCACCCTCAGACTGCTTCATTTCATCCTTCACTTCTTGCTTGGTCATTTTTTGATCGTCAAACCAATCCTTTTTTATCCAAATATAATCGGCAATACCTAGGGTAATCATGGTCACCGCCAACCCAAAAACTAACTTTAAAAATAACGAATGAATGACAGCAGGAATTTGATTTTGATCGACCATAATGAGCGACAAAATATAATCTCTTTCAAAATACAAAACGCTAAATGCAATAAAACCTGCACCACCCATTTTTGTGAGCGATTTTGCAAATTCACGTACAGTTTGCTTACCAAACAAACGCTTTATGCCTTTCATTAAAGATATTTTTTCAAATTTCGGTGAAATTCGATTTAAGATTAAACGTGGCTGATTTTGCGACAGAGCAGACGCCAAACCAATTGCCATCAATGGAAACACAAGCGGCACTAATACCCAAAGCAACCGCCCTCTGATAATCGTGAATAAATTTTCAGCTTCTTCAGCTGAATCTAAAGGCCAATCATTTATGTTGGCAAAAAGAGCATTTAACAATGTTGTTAGATTAACAGCCGAGGCAGGCAATGCGAAATAAGAGACGAGTAAAATTGCAAACAAAGAAGCAACATTTGTAATTTCCTTTGAAAAAGGAACATTACCCTTGTCCAAGGTTTGCTGAATCTTTTGATCCGAAGGGTCTTCGGTTTTACTGTCTTTATCTTCGTCTGACATGTTTAAGCCCCAGGTATTACGCTGCTAACTCTTCGTCTTCAGTTGGCAAAGTTATTTTGCCTGCTTTAACAAGCTTCAACACATGCGATGCAATAGCTTTTCTAGCGATATCAATTGCATCTTCTTTAGCGCCTAAGGCCAATTCAGATTCAATCATTCTACGATTACGTTGGCTCATCACATCAAGCACTGCATCCTTAAGACCTTCGCTAACATCAATAAGCGCTTTAGCAACATCACTAGAATCCACACCATCCATAATTTTTGCTCTGGTTGGCTTGTCTAAGAATTCTATCATTGGGAAGCGGAACAACGCCTTCGTAATAGAATTAGCAAGGCCTGGATCTTGCTCTTTTATAAATTCAACAAGATCATCTGAAATATTTTCAGGTAAGAAATTAATCATCGAAGCTGCTTTTTCTACAGCTTCAGTCGCACTATCATCAGCTTCCGCAGCTTGAACAAGTTCCAGCAGATCAGCGGCTAACATGCTCTCCATTGCTGGGCTTAATTCTTTACGATTCATATAGCTTGTAAACACCTGATTACGCAGTTCAGGATCAAGTTTATTCAATATAGCTGCCGCTTTTTCTTGTCCTAAAGCATCCAATAGTAAGGCACTAATCATAGGCGGCTCATTTTGAAAAAATTCCAAAACCATATCGTCATCAAGATTATTTATTAATGTTGCAGGGTCGCTCGCTGCCTTTTCAGAATCAGCTTTCTTCCCCTTTGCAATACCATTATCAGAAGTACCAAATACACTGGACAGTTCATCTGGCTCGGCAAGTAAACCAATTGATAAATAGTTTTCGTCAAATTCTTGCACAAGTGTATCGACTGTATTTGTGTTCACAGATGGCAATTCCTCTGCCGCTGCTACAATTATCCGTAATTCTTCTTTTGTAAAATATTCACCAACTTTTACGGCGGCATCCTTGCCTAGCACCATCAAGAATGCTGCAGCCTTTTGCGGACCAGATAGTTCAGTGATGGCATTTATAGACTGCGGACTGCTCGACATTATCGTACCTTAAATTCGGCTAACTACAGCCGTTGAACTACTCAGCTGCGTTAGCAACGTCAGAATTTACAAGTCTTGTTAGTGTGATTCCAAATCTTGGCGTTTCAGCTTCAATAACAACAATTTCACCTTTACCAATCACGACACCATTGGCCCAAAGGTCTACTTCATCGCCGATACATGCATCCAAAGGAATTAAATCATTTTGCTTTAGATCCGCCAATTCTGAAACCGACATATTCACCCCACCTAAAATGGCCTGAACACGAACTTTAATGGATTGGATATTTTTAATATTCACTATTTTACCACTGGGTCCAGCTTGTTTACTAATCGAAGCACTTGGTGCTGGGGTACTCGGCTCAGAAGTTATTTCTGGCATAAACCCTGCATTTGTCGGTGTTTCAAGATCAGGCATTTGATTTGCCAATTCATCTCCCAAAGAAGCCGCACCATCACCCGTTCCCAATGGAGGTAACGTATCTAATTCAACACTGGCACCAGTATTTAATGATGGCAAACCAGCATCTAATGATGGCAAACCATCATCAGCCCCACCATCCAATGAAGGCAGACCGTCAAGATTATCTAAGCCTACTACAGGATTATTAGCCATTTACAACTCTCCGAATTAGTGCAGCATTTCGCTCGGTTGACATTCTTAAAGCTCTTTCAGTCTGAGAAGAATTATCTACAAACTTATGTGCGAATAAATCCTCCAATTTAACAACTGCCTCAGTAGAGCCAACATGAGTTCTTGCAATTTTAGGGCTCTGAGTTTTAAAATTATTTGCCAATGCCCCTTTTGTTAAAGACACATTCTCACGCACTTTATTTGCAACCTTGCCCGCAGAATTATGTGATCCATCATCAAGCATTTTTTGAATTGATTTCAATTGCTGATTCATCGATAAAACTAAAATTCTATTATGGTCAAAAGCTTTTTTCTGAAAAGTAAGTGATTGCATTCCAGTTTCTTGAACAAGATTAATTTTTGTATCAAAACTACGCATATCTTGCGTGCTTTTAACCAATGCCTTCAGCATCAAATTAGACTGGCGTTGGCTGTCTTTACTTAGACGATAAACCAAAAAGCCCACATAGCTTGCAACACCAAGCGAAGCCGCCAACATCAAAAACACAACAAACATTCCAACATTAAATTCCATACTTACGCTCCTGATGTTACTCTTAGTAATAATTGTGAGCCGTTCAATTCAGCCCTTGTCATAAATGCCTTATCGCCATCTTCATAGTTGACGAGAATAGGCTTTTGTCCAAAACTAATATTCAACATATCGCCAACCACTAAACGCGAAATCTCGCTTAAAGACATATCTGCAGATATCAACTCTGCTTCCAATTCTATAGGTAAAGACTCGATAGAATTACGAAGCATTTCTTTCCAAATGCGTTCAGATTTATTTTTTTCCTGCATCTCATTAGGCGTAAAGACCACCGCTGGTGGCGTGCTAATCATTTCAAAAGGAACAGCCATATCGATCATAAATTTAAATTCCCCTGCAACAAAAGTCATTTTCACCTTTGAAAACTCTTCCAATTCAGTAAGTGCAGCATATGTTTGACCATTAATTATCAATGGATTTCTTGGCACACCACGCACTGCAAGCACTTCAAATTTGCCAAAAAGAAATTCACTAAAAAGATTAAATACCCTTACTAGTAGTTTGCTCTCTGCTGGACTTAATAGTTTATCAGCTCTCAAATTACCTTCGTCAATTTTTCCGCTCAACACCAAGTGCAACAGTCTTTTAAAATCAGATTGAGCAATTGAATAAACGAATAATATTTTCCCATCATCGCCTTGAACTTTACAAAAAAGTTCTCCACTATCAGCAGTTATATCAGCAGTTAAATCAAACTTTAGCATCTCAACAGAACGTTCAGATGTCACAACTTTTGCGCCAATAAAATTAGCTAATGTCTCGGCACATCCCTCATGGAGGTCAGCAAAAAAACCAGAGAGTCTATCGTCACTATCGATTGAATATTCCGCACTCTGGCGCAGCGCATTTAATATATCTGCATCAAAATCTGGACCAGATCCAGAAATACCCTGCTTCATATTATCGTTACCATCAAAACTCACATCACCCACCAGATCTATTCAGCAGCAGCTGGCGCTGCAACATTCATCATTTGCTCTTCAACCACATCAATTGACGGCCTATCTTTAGATGAAATGGTTTTGCGACCATGTTCAATCGCAATATGTGGCGTTGCACCACTCATATAGGCAATCAATGTCTGCTTGATAATAACAAATGATTTTACTTGCTTAGAGCGCACCGTTTTTATTTTTGTCGCAATCGGCCCCGCAATACCGTACGACATAAAAATACCCGCAAACGTACCAACCAACGCAGAGCCAATAAGCGCACCCAGAACCTCTGGTGGCTTATCAAGCGACCCCATCGCCTTAATAATACCCAAAACCGCAGCAACAATACCAAGCGCTGGCAATCCATCTGACATAGCCTGCATTGCATGATATGGTTTTAGTTTATCATATTCAATCGTGTGAATTTCTTCATCCATCAAAGCATCAATTTCGTGCGGTCTTGCTGTACCAATAATCATAATGCGTACATAATCTGCAATAAAATCTACCTTGTGCCGGTCTTTCAAGATATTTGGGAAAGCAGTAAATATTGGAGAGTCATCAGGCGCATCAATGTGCGCTTCAACTTCAGCACTCGTCTTAGATTTCATTTCTTGCATTAAAGCAAACAACAGACCAAGCACATCAAGATAATCTTGGTGCTTGGGCCCTCTATCGAAAAAAGCATCACCCAATGCTTTTCCAGTATCTTTAATAGTTGGCATCGGGTTGGCCACAATAAACGTACCAAGCGCCGCACCACATATAATAACAAATTCCCAAGGCTGATTAAGCACGCCCAGCTTACCCCCCATGGCCATATAGCCACCAAGCATACAAACCAAACTAACAACGAGGCCAATAATAATTGTCACTATATTTCCCCTAGAAATAAATAAACATAAGGTCGCTCCAATTCATTTGGCATGCGAATACTTTTAAACTAGGCGCGCTAGCTTGCGCGAAGCTGGAAGTTTCAACAGTTTCGCGCAAGCCAACCATATTATTGCAAACAATAAGGGTTCTCAAAACTAATGGATCATCAACATGGATGCTGTTTTAACATATAAGCTTTTTGCCGCAGATTCTGCCCGCGCTCTTGAGCGCATTCAGTCCAAACCTCAGGTTTCTCGCGAAGTTGAATATTATAAAGAAAACATCACGAGCATAAAATCCATTGATGCGCTTATAGATGATGATCGAATTTTTGCGACCGTTATGGAGGCCTATGGCCTAGAAGAAATGACTTACGCCAAAGGGTTTGTGCGCAAGCTATTAGAAGGCGGCATAGATGACGAAGATTCTATGGCTAACCGACTTACAGATCCGCGTTACCAAGAATTAGCCGAAGATTTCAATTTTGTAAGAAATGGCGAAGCAACAACTGCATTTAGTAAAGTTACCGTTGGTGTAATTGACAAGTTTTATCAACAAAACTTAGAAGTTGAAGCAGGCAATCAAAATGCTGGCGTTAGGCTTGCCATGTACTTTCAACGTAAGGCCGAAGACATTGAGACGCCATTAAATATATTGGCTGATGCGGCTCTATTGCAATTTGTACAAACCACATTCGCTATGCCAACAGCAATGAGTTATCAATCCCTAGACAAACAAGTTGAGCTGATTGAAGACAAATTTGATATTGAAGACCTAAAAGATCCTGAAAAAATAGAAGAAATGGTGAGCAGATTTTTGACAGGTTGGGATATGCAAAATCCAACTTCGGTTTCAATACCGCCCATTCTCTCTAATCCAAATGCAATCTTAAACATCTCAATAGATACATTATCTGCAATTCAAAATCTTAAAACCAGGTTTTAAAATACCACTCAGAGGAAATTAGATGGAATCGGCACTTGCAGTTGGCACAGCAGCACAGCGTACTTTAAGTAAGCAATTAGAAACAGTTGCTAACAATATTGCAAATTCTACCACCATTGGATTTCGTTCTGAAGGTGTAGATTTCAGTTCCATCGTTTCAAACGCAGACAAAAACCCAGTACACTTCCCAACGATATCGGGCATTCATGCCTCAACGGTTCAAGGCACCCATATCGACACTAACAACCCATATGACGTCGCTTTGTCAGGCGAAGGTTTTTTCGCAATTCAAACCCCAGCAGGCATTGCTTATACTAGAGATGGTAGATTTCAGGTCACCCCTTTTGGCGATTTACAATCTATAGAAGGTCATGCAGTTCTTGATTCTGGCAATTCACCAATTCAAATTCCAGATACATCTTCAAAACCAATTATCTCCTCAGACGGTCGCATATTAGTTAATGGAAATTTTGTTGCTGAATTAGGTGTATTTTCTGTAGATCAACAATATGTTGAGTCCCGATATGGGAATTCAGCGTTCTTTACCAGCACACCCGCCCAACCACTAGCGCCAGGCGCCAGTACGTTTATACGACAAGGCGCACTTGAATCTTCAAACGTTAACCCAATGAAGGAACTTGCAAATCTAATTACGATTACGCAACACTTCGAAGCGGCCAGTGGTGTCGTAGATAAAGCAAATGAAACAATTTCACGCGCTACTATGGAATTATCGCAAAGACGCGGATAAACGCCATTTTATTACAATATATCGCATTTTTGATATCATTTTTCAGCTTTTAAGCAACTTCACAAAACTTAACCAAAAATATTAACGACACATATTAAGCACGAAGTATTTTCGCTCGACTTAATTTTATACAAACATCCAATTTGGCATACCTTTTGCAACCTTTTGTTTACCTAAACGAAGGGTTTCAAAATGATACACTGGAAAAACAAACCAATTGACAAATTGTCTAAAAATGAGCTTCAAGACGCTCTACTTCAAGCCGTCAAAATGAATATTTCTAAAAGTACTTTTGTTGAGACGACGAACCAACCGTTTATTTTTACGCTTGGCTTCTCAGTTGGCACATTCATAGCAATAGCAGGTTTCACCATAGGCTCGGTTTTAACCTAAACTCTATTACATCAAATTAATGGTCTTATTCACGAAATTAAAAACCTAATTCAAATGAGGCAATACTTAAATAAGTCCCAAATGAATAGCGATCGCAACAGCATGGTTACGATTGGTGGCGCCCAGCTTATTAATCAGATTAGCCATATAATTGTTTATTGTGTGTTCGCTTAATTCAAGAATACCAGCGATTTCAAAGCTAGTCTTACCTTGACTGGTCCAAGCAAGTACTTCTTGCTCACGCTTACTAAGATCCGCCAAAGCATCAAAATCTCTTTTAAGACATCTTGCCAGTGCCTTTTTCAACTCACGTGCGACAACATGAATTTTACCCAGTATTTCAAATGACATGTCGACATTTTTACCATGCATTCCAACAACGTAATCAATGCTCCAAATTGGTAGCATTGGAATTAAAATTACATCGAAACGACATTGCGCGACATCATCAGAATATTGAATATTTACTTCAGTTAAATCGCCATCAGTTGATTCGTTTAACAAAATATAAGGCTGTGATTTAGCGCCACCAACACCAACAAATTGGGACAGTGTTTGAAAATCAAACGCTCCTGTACCCAATTGGCGTTTTTGCGACAATGCCGATTTATTATCGAAAACAGCAGAAGCCTTAACAGGCATCGTACCAAGTCTATTGCGCTCTAATAGAAAAGCATTCTCAAAGCCAAAGACATGGCTCAATTGATCCAATATCCACTCGACCTCGTTCAAATCTTCAACAGATTGTAACTTTTTTAAGTTCAGAGCAAAGCCAGTGCTTTTCACAGCTGTACCAATACTCTCAATTTGATTTTCAACACCCATAGTCCATCGTCTTCTTTTTTTTTATTATTAAGCTTCGAAAAGCATCAAAGTCTATGCACTTAAAAAAAAGGTAAACCAAAACTGTACACACGAACATGAATAGCCAAAAGAGACAATTGTAACGTCATATATATTACTTAAACATTATGGATTTTTGACTGTATCGACAATAAACTAAAGTATAGTAGTTTAAAAAAATCTAAAAGACTCAACCCCAAAATCGATACAACTGCATTTCATTTCACCCATCCCCTACAAACAAATGAAAAGCTATTTTAGCTATAAAACACTTCCAGAACGCTTTATTTGGCACACCCCTTTTATCAACCCACACATGTTATTTTATTACTATCGCAACAAACATCTAACACACTCGCAACTAAATTATAAGAGCAACATCAAATGCTTCACACATTTAACCACATACCTTACTCTAAGTTAACCACATGCCTTACGCTAAGTAAATAAAATAAATTCCACGTATAGTTGCAACAATATATCGGCACTACACTTGCATTTAATCTTATATAACTGTAATAAGCCCACATCTATATCGAAGGTGGTGACTATTATTGATCGCCAGGCTAAAAAAGCGACCACGATAAATACTGTATGCAACAGTTTAGATGTTTACGTGGACTACATTGGGGAATGTGTAGTGATAAAAAAACTTACTCAAGATTTTGAGGAGCAGAACATGCTACTCAAAAACTTAATTCATATTGACGCCGATATCGGCGCTATAAAAGACGTTGATTCTAGAATTCAAAATATTGTTGATTCGATTCGAAAGTTACATGTTGTAACTAACGAAGACATCACAATACAGATGAAATTTTTTATTCGACTAGCGCTACCCAAGCAGGAAGATAATTCTCTTGCTGGATATTCTAATACATTAGAAAATTTAATTGATAGATATCATGGTTCAGTGCAAAAACTTGCTCCAAATCCTGTTAAGAGAACTATTTCTAATTTACTCAAGCAAGGCTAACAAGGCAAAATTCGCCACTTGGCTTTAGCACGGCGACTGCGAATAAACCTTCTTCATCATTCCAAATATCTTGTATAGCCCAACCTGATTCTTTTGACAGTGTGGTAAAAGAATCAGCTGTGTATTTGTGCGAGTTTTCGGTATGAATAGTCTCGCCTGCTTTAAAACTAATGCACGCTTCTAAGAGATAAACATCTTGGTTACATTTACTAACCAAGTGCATTTCTATGCGGCTTAATTTATCATTCCAGCGCGCTTCATGATAAAACATTTCTAAATCAAAATCTGCATGCAATTCTCTATTGATACGTGTTAGCAAATTCATATTAAACATGGCTGTCACGCCCTTACTGTCATCATAAGCTCTAATAAGTTTTGAAGTATCTTTCACCAAATCAAACCCAACTACTAACGCTGCAACATGTTTCATTTTGGCAATACGGCGCAACATCTTTCGTGCTTCATTCACTTCAAAATTACCAATGGTTGACCCTGGAAAAAATATCAATTTTGGCATTTCCTCTAACGCACTGGTCAACTTCATTTCATTGGTTAAATCAGCCACAATAGGCGTAACTTCAATAGAAGGATAATCAGCAGATAGGCCCTTCGCCGCCACCTCTAAATATTCCTTAGATATATCCAATGGCGCATAATGTTTAAGCGCTGGCAAAGCATCCAACACCAATCTCGTCTTCGTACTTGAGCCACTTCCAAGCTCAATCATAACCGTATCGGGTGATATAAACTGAGCTAAATCGCCAGAACACTTGCGCAAAATTTCAGTCTCTGCACGTGTTGGATAATATTCTTCCAGTTCAGTAATAGCATCGAAAATTTTGGAACCATTTTCATCGTAAAGCCATTTACTCTCGATGGTTTTTTGCCGTGCTTTCAATCCAAACAAAATGGATTTTGTAAAAGTAAGGTCGTAATTTTTATTAACATTCGACAACTTTGAAATATCTTTTAAATTTTTAGTATGCATAATAAGCCTATGATTTAATTAACTATTAAAGTTTTGTTTAAACATCTGACGCAAGTCTAAGACCCAACATCTGCCAACGCTGATGCGGATAAAAGAAGGTACGATAGGTAGAGCGAATTTGCGCCTTTGGCGTGACGCAAGACCCACCTCGCAGCACATATTGGTTGCTCATAAACTTGCCATTATATTCGCCAATCGTGCCCTCGGGTTTTTTAAATCCTGGATAAGGGGTGAACGGACTTTGCGTCCACTCCCAAACATCCCCCCAAAATTGCTGGCCTTTTAAAGCGTCATTAGAACTAGCCGCAGGACCAGAGGATCCAGTGGGTCCAGTGGGTAAAGGACGATATACTTCATCATCCAAAAAATTACCTTCAATTGGAATATCACGCGCAACCAATTCCCACTCGGCTTCTGTGGGTAAGCGCTTATCAACAAAACGCGCATAAGCATCAGCTTCATAATAACTGATATGCACAACAGGCGCGTTTAGATTTACCTCTTGCGGCCCTCGCAATGTATAGGTCCACCAAACACCATCTTGTTGCCACCAATAAAGCGGACAATCCCATTTTTCGCGTTCGCAAGTCGCCCAACCATCAGACAACCACAGCGTTGCATCTTCATAACCACCGGCGTCAATAAACTTTATCCATTCGCTATTGGTTACTGGACGCGTTGCAATTTTAAACGGATTAAAAAATGCTTTATGACGCGGCATTTCGCAGTCATAAGAAAAGCCATTACCATCATGTCCAATTTCAAATAAACCGCCTTCATGCTCTATCCAGTTCAAAGGAACAGCATCCCTTACAGACATTGGTTCTGGTGCACTAAAAGCTGGCAATAATGGATTATACGAAAACCCATGCAGCAAGTCTGTCACCAACAATTCTTGGTGCTGCATTTCGTGATGACAGCCCAACTCTACAAGGTCTAAAAGCTCTTTTTTATCATCTCGAACTTGCGTACATAAATCACTGATCGCATCATCTACATGATCGCGATATGCCATGACCGAATTAACATCAGGCGTTGAAATTAGTCCCCTTTGTGAGCGCGCATGACGCGGACCAGCATTCACGTAATAAGAGTTGAATAAAAATGCAAAACGCTCATCTGGTGACACATAATCTGCATCTTTAACCTTAAGAATAAATTCTTCAAAGAACCAAGTCGTATGTGCTAAATGCCATTTAGCAGGACTGGCATCTTCCATAGATTGCAACATCATATCTTCTGGCGTTAGGCCTATAACCAATTGCATTGAACGCTTACGAACCAACTCATAAAACGCTAATCCATTTTTCGACTGATTTAAGTTCTTTTGTGTAATATTTTGCTTTGGAACAACAGGCATTTTCACCTCCTCTAAATCATTCACCCATGCGCTTAAACCAATTTGGCCGCGCGGTTGGTAAACAATGTCATTATGTGGTGACAATTATTGTCAGCAGCGCCCCACTTCACGCGATGGTGATACAATTTGAATTAAATAGAAGAGCGTTTAAAATGCTAATTAGCGTCGTGGAATATGATGCCGAGTGTATGCCGCTGACCTTCTCTTATTCGGCTTACCCCATGCCTCATTGTCACACGATAGTCTCGTTTCACGCCTTGGACTGGCCTGTTCCTTACAGCAAAAATAACAGCATCACCTTTATTAAGCGAAATAACTTCTGCCTTGCTTTGCATCCTAGGGCGTTGTTCTGTATGCACAAATTCACCACCCTTAAAGTCATCAACTGGCGATGACAGTAATATTGCTACCTGCAATGGAAACAGTAAATCGCCATAAACATCTTGATGAAGACAGTTAAAATCATCTTTTCCATATTGCAACAAAAGCGGTGTGGGCCTCAATTGCCCAGCTGAATGACATTCATAAATATAATCATCGTGGGCGGCAGGAAATCTTATCTCTATTCCCATGCGCTCATGCCAACTATTCGCGATAGATACTAAAAGCGGATACAGCCCCACCCTCAATTCCTCGACTATATCTGGCAGTGGATACTTGAAATATTTATACTCGCCTTTACCAAAGCCATGTCTTGCCATTTGTATGTGACTGCGAAATTTGTCATCCTGCCCATATAGATTTTTTAATGTATCACACTCATCTGTGTTCAATAGACAATTAATTTTAGCATTACCAAAAACGTTTAAATCGCTCTTAAGTAAAACACGATCCACATTATCTAAGCGCACTGCAAGTGATAAAATGGCTTCACTCATTTGAACAACCCCAGCACTTTTAAAGTATGAGATTTCCAATTTTGGTTTGGCTTGCACTTTTTGCAGGCTCTATGCCCTGCTTGCTCTGCCTGTTCTGGCAAATCAAAAAATTCAACATTTTTTAGCAATGGCGCACGTGACGAACATCCAATTAAACAATAGATGCCCATCGTTTTAACAGCGTACAAAAATGGCGGAACACCTAAGTTTTCCCTCGCTAAAACAGACAACCATCTAGGGTCATTTTCATCAATTGTAGTTTCTTTTTGCATGGAACCTCCCGATAGATTTTCAGTTACTTTCCTATTTTTGAATATACGAAAATACAACCGCGCCAACAATCCGATTCTTGCACATCTATAATTTTAGAGCTTTATGCGCCGATACAACAATTGCACCGGCGCAATAATGGCTAAAAATAAATTACATTTTAGACTTTGTTTACAGAATTCCCACCATCCACAATGAAGGTACTACCCGTAACAAAACTAGAATTATCAGACGCCAAAAACATTGCAGCATGTGCAATTTCTTCTGGTTCTGCCAAGCGTTTTAAGGCATGAAGATTATTCAAGAACTCCAACTGCTCAGGGTTATTGTCTATATCACCTGCCATGGCTGTTTTGGTACCACCGGGCAACAATGCATTTGTACGAATACCGTCTGCACCATGTTCCACAGCCAATGTTTGCGTGAGGCCAATTAGCCCAGCTTTACTGGCTGCATATGCCCCCATTCCAGGAAGTGATGCGGTAGTGCCAACGAAACTGGACGTAAAAATTATCGATCCAGCACGAGATTTCTTCATAGCGGGAATTTGGTACTTTGCCGCATAAAACGCACTACTCAGATTGGTACTAATAACAGTATTCCAATTATCAGATTCCATTTTTGGTATCGAGATCATGTCTCCCATAATTCCAGCATTGTTAAAGGCTGCGTCTAAGCCACCATATGTATCCACGGCCAATTCTACTAAAGACTTGGCATAATTTTCGTCACAAACATCACCACAAAGATAGACAGCCTTACCTACACAATCTGATTCATTTATAGAGCTGGAGACTGAAGATAATTCTTTTTCACGGCGTGCGCCTAAAACTATATTTGCACCTTCATTGGCAAATAATATAGCCGCTGCTTTTCCAATACCACTGCTGGCACCTGTTATAATAATCGTCTTATCTTTTAATTGCATAGTTTATATTCCTATTGTTTTTAACAGGAACGTTAAACATCTAAACACGCACACTAAACAATCCGATTCTTGCGCGTGTACTAAATTTACTAAAATTATGAGCCCTGCAAAACCAATTTCCTAATACCCTCAACAATCGCTTCAGAGGTAACTTTAGTGCGTTCAACATGTTGGTGATCTTCATGCACCACGCCCCATAAAGTACGCGTTAAAGATATTTCATCGGGCAGTAATTTAACTAAGCTAGCGTGCGGCGCCGCCATAAAATCATGCATGATACCAATGCCAGCATTGTTCAAAATAGCAGCTGCTTGAACATGCACACTGGTCGCTGTGAGTTGTGGATCTAAAGCAACACTTAAATCCGACAAATAATCCAATTCTTTTTCTGGCAAGAGTTCAGGCACATAAGAAATATAACTAAGCTTTTTCAAATCCTCAAGTGAATTAACCGGCGGTTTATTTTCTAAATAGTCTCTAGTCCCATAAATATGCAGTGGCACATCAACAATTTTTTGAATTTTTATACGCCCAGCTTTTGGCCGTGATACCGTTACCAAAAAGTCGGCCTCGCGCTTTGATAACGAATAACGCTGTGCATTGGTAACAAGTTGAATTTTCAAACTAGGATTTTTATCGCACAATTGTTGCGCCGCTTTAGCAATTGCAAAGGCCGCAATGCCTTCTGGCGCGGCTACCCTAACAGGGCCAGACAATTGCATACGTTTGTCAACAACTGCATTTTCAGCCGCGATTACATTGGCTTCAATATTTTCAGCATGTTCAAGCAGTTCTCGCCCAGAAGAAGTTATAAAATAACCAGAGGGCTGGCGCTCAAACAATTGCGTAGAAAGTGATTGTTCAAGGCTTTTGATACGTCTTGCAACAGTAGAATGGTCAATTTTTAGCTGTCTTCCAGCCTCACTCAAACGCTCGCATCGCGCCAATGTTAAAAATATTTTTAAATCATCCCAATTCATAAATCACCAGACATAGACCTCTATCTGTGCATTTATACACATCCAAAAGCGAAATGTCAGCCATTTAAAGATCATAAAATTCATGTACACTATACAAAAGCATAGCGCCAAATTTGTGCGCAATTTTGCACAAAGTCATTATTGGAGGATAAGATGAGCAACAACGACCCAAAAGCCGCCCAAAGAGACCCAATTGTAATTGTAGGCATGGCACGCACGCCCATAGGCAGTTTTATGGGCAGTTTAACCTCAAAAACTGCAAGCCAATTAGGTGGCGTTGCAATTGCAGCCGCTTTAAAATCAGCGAATATTTCAGGAGAAGATGTTTCTGAAAACATCATGGGCAATGTGCTTTCTGCTGGCCAAGGCCAAGCCCCTGCCCGTCAAGCTGGTTTTCACGGCGGTTTAGGCAAAGGCGTTCCTGCTGTTACCATAAACAAAATGTGTGGCTCTGGCATGAAAGCGGCAATGATGGCCCATGACCAATTGCTAGCACATAATGGCAACATCTTAATTGCTGGCGGCATGGAAAGCATGACGCAAGCACCTTACATGCTTCCAAACATGCGCATGGGTGCCAGATTAGGCCATTCTAATGCTGTGGACCATATGATGCGTGATGGCCTTGAAGATGCATATGAACAAGGCCAAGCCATGGGCGTATTTGCCGAAACATGCGCAGACAAATATAAATTCACGCGCGAAGCCCAAGATGAGTTTGCAATCACTAGTTTGGCACGTGCTAAAGCGGCACAATCGACTGATGCTTATAAAGATGAAGTAACCCCAATTACGATTTCCACTCGTAAAGGCGATACAATTGTTGAATTAGACGAACAAGTTGGCAAAGCAATGCCAGACAAAATTCCTCGTTTAAAACCAGTATTTAAAAAAGACGGAACAGTAACAGCCGCAAATGCTTCATCAATTTCTGACGGAGCGGCCGCTCTTGTATTAATGCGCGAAAGCGATGCTAAAAAATCTGGCGCTAATATTATCGCTCGTATTCTAAGCCATGGCAGTAACAGCCACGAGCCGCAATGGTTTACCACAGCGCCCGTTGGCGCAATTACCAATGCACTTAACAAAGCTGGCCTAAAGATTAGCGATGTTGATCTTTGGGAAATAAACGAAGCCTTTGCAGTTGTACCTATGGCGGCAATGGCAGAGTTAGATATGGACCACAGCGTTGTTAACGTAAATGGTGGTGCATGTGCAGTGGGCCACCCAATTGGCGCAAGTGGCGCACGTATTATCGTAACACTTCTCAACGCACTTAAAGCACACGATAAAAATATTGGCGTTGCCGCACTTTGTATTGGCGGCGGCGAAGGCACAGCAATGGTGCTTGAACGCGCCTCTTAAAAATACGAGCCCCACTCGAATTTAACCCGACCCTACCCGACCCTAAACGGCAAGGACTAACATGAAAAAGATATACAGCTCAGCCAAAGAAGCACTTTCAGATGTTTTGACAGATGGCATGTTAATCGCATCTGGCGGCTTTGGCCTTTGCGGCATTCCAGAATTATTAATCAACGAAATTAAAGCTCATGGTGCAAAAGACCTAACATTTGTTTCTAACAACGCTGGCGTTGATGATTTTGGCATCGGCATTTTATTACAAACCAAACAGGTTAAAAAAATGATCTCATCTTATGTAGGCGAGAACGACGAATTCATGCGCCAATATTTAAGCGGAGAATTAGAACTTGAATTTAACCCGCAAGGCACATTGGCTGAACGCATGCGTTCTGGCGGTTGCGGCATACCCGGTTTTTACACAAAAACAGGTGTTGGCACTGTTATTGCCGAGGGCAAAGAAGTTAAACAATTCAATGGCGAAGATTACATTTTAGAAGAAGGCATTGTTGCTGATCTTGCAATTGTAAAAGCATGGAAAGCTGATGAAACTGGAAATTTAATTTTCAGAAAAACCGCACGTAACTTTAATCCACCAGCCGCAATGTGCGGAAAAATTTGCGTTGTAGAAGTTGAAGAAATTGTGCCCACGGGCTCACTTGATCCAGATGGCATTCATCTTCCTGGCATTTATGTTCATAGAATAATTCAGGGCGATCACGAAAAACGCATAGAGCAACGCACCGTTCGCAAACGTGATGCAAACAGTTCTAAAACAAATGAAGAGCAGAAAGGTTAGTACCATGTGGGATAGAAACCAAATGGCTGCAAAAGCCGCGCTTGAACTTAAAGATGGCATGTATGTAAATCTAGGCATTGGCATACCAACCCTTGTTGCAAATCACATTCCAGAAGATGTAAACGTAACCCTACAATCTGAAAACGGTATGTTAGGCATGGGTGAATTTCCGCTTGAGGGCGAAGAAGATGCCGACCTAATTAATGCTGGCAAGCAGACAATTACAGAACTTCCGCAAACTGCTTATTTTGATTCTGCCACAAGTTTTGGCATGATCCGTGGTGGTAAAATAAACATGGCGATTTTGGGCGCAATGGAAGTTGCTGAAAATGGCGACCTTGCCAATTGGATGATACCGGGCAAGCTGGTTAAAGGCATGGGCGGTGCAATGGACTTGGTAGCTGGTGTTGGCCGCGTGGTGGTTGTTATGGATCACACCAACAAAAAAGGTGCTTCAAAAATCTTATCTGAATGCACATTGCCACTCACTGGCAAAAACGTTGTAGACCGCATCATCACAAATCTATGTGTTTTAGATGTTGTTGAAGGTGGCCTAAAAATTGTAGAAATTGCCGAGGGCGTAACCGAAGAAGACATTCGCAAAGCAACCAAAGCAAAGCTTGTTTAACGATTATTTTAAAACAAACATAGAGACTGCTAAAAGTATGTGGCCTCTATGTAATTTAACAAATTAGCATTTTAAAGCGGTTTTGTAGACTCACGTTGAATAATTTCGAACCCAATGTCTATGATACGATTAGAGACCTTACCGCCTTTTAGTTGATCTAAAAGTGCTTTTGCCGCGGCTTGACCAAGGGCGGGTCGATCTACTCGGACACTTGTTAAGAGCGGATCAACAGATCTTGCTAACTCTTGATCTCCAAAACCAACAATTGCTAAATCTTCGGGGACCTTAAGGCCGCGCGCCTGCGCCTCTATTAATACACCATGAGCTAAATTATCAGAACTGCAAAAAATAAAACTGTTCTTAAAATCATGTTCATCAATTAATTTTGTGAGGCCAGCGCGCCCTTTTGCAAGACTTCCCGTTTGACCAAAAACAATCGATGTAACTTTATTACCCTCTATTTTTTCAAATTCCTGAACAAAGGCATCTCCTCTGCGTGTCGCTCTTTCATCGCCTGCAGAAACCGTAGCCACAGATGTAAAACCCAGCTCGATAGCAAAACGAGCCACTGCCCGTCCAGATTCTGGATGAGAAAAGCCTACGCACACATCAATGGGAGAATCGGTCAAATCCCAAAGTTCTACAATCGGCAAGTTCGCGCCCAATAACATCATTCTAGACCGCGCAGAATGGTCAATACCTGTCAACATTACAGCGTCCGGTCGGCGCGATAAATGCGCGGCAATTAAAGCCTCTTCAGCCCCATCTTCAAACCCAGTTTCAGATAGTAATATTTGATAACCACTGCCTGCAAGACTATCGGTAAAAGCCTTCACCATTGAGGTGTAAACAATATTGGTAATCGAAGGGATGAGTACAGAAATCAACTTGCTGCGTTTAGAGGCCAATGCGCCAGCAACAGCGTTGGGCACAAATCCTGTAGCATCGATTGCCGCTTGAATTTTCTTTAAGGTTTTTGGCGAAACTTTTTCAGGATTGCTTAAAGCACGCGAAACAGTAACCTGCGAAACGCCAGCCAATCGCCCCACAGCTTCCATGGTGATTGACTGGCCTGCCCCTTTACGGCTCTCAAAGAGCGCCCCTTTTGGGCTTATTTCGGTATTATTATCGACCTTTTTACCCATATAACTTCAACCACAATCATTTATTAATCTGCCACTTCGTTCGCCGTGTTATCCTGTTTTTTTCTAGACAGCAATACCGAGAACCCAATAGAGCCTATTATCAAGACCCATAACACAACAGCAATCCAGCTCTTTGTGAAGAATATAGATAGGTCTTCGAACGATTCTAGGCTTTTCACAAAGTAGATTTCTGAAGAATGCCCCAAAATAAATCCAATAATGAAAGGAGCAATTTCTAAACTAAGATGCTTTGCAAGCCAGCCAAAAATACCAAAGATTAGCAAAGTCCAAACATCAAAAATAATGCCGTAATTAATTGTATAAGCACCCACCACACACATCATTAAGATAATGGGGAATAAGATATGCTTAGGCACAGTAATAATCATTACGATATATCGAATGGCGTAGAACATCATAAAGAACATCGCAAAGTTTGCGATAATCATTGCAACTATCATTGCATTCCATGTCATTGGATTATTACCAATGAACAATGGCCCAACTTGAACCCCTTGCAATGTAAATGCACCTATTAACAAGGCGGTAGTTGAATCGCCCGGAATACCAAGCGAAAGCAATGGCACAAGCGCCCCGCCTGTCAGTCCGTTATTACCAGATTCGGATGCAATAATTCCAGCAGGTTCACCCTTACCAAAGTTCTCAGGATTCTTAGAAAATGTCTTTGCGTAAGTATAAGATAAAATTGAAGCCGCAGAGCCACCAACGCCTGGCAAAATACCAACAAATGTACCAATGCCAGATGAGCGCACAAGATTGACAATCTGATCTTTAAAAATCGAAAACGAAAACTTATTCTTACTGCTAACTTTTAAATCTTTCATTGACATGCCCTTTGGCACGCCAGCTTCTGCTTCATGCAAAATAGCAGCAAGACCAAAAATACCGATCAACACTGGCAACAATGAAAAACCACCTTCAAGCCAATATTCTAAACTTTCTGGCATTAATCGAGTATTACCATTGCCGCCATACTCAACATCGTATGTGTCTATCAGGCTAATAAATATCCCCAAAAATCCGGAAAAAATTCCGATCAACAAATCAGTAGAAAGTGCCGCCATAACGCTGAGGGCAAAAATGATGATTAGAAATTTTTCAACATAAGAAAAACGAATGGCAAAATCTGCCAATGCAGGTGCGAAGAAGTAAAGCGCAATTAAACTTATTATTCCGCCAACCAATGACGAAAAGATACCAATTTTCAAAGCGCGTTCACCTTCGCCGCGCTGCGACATAGGATACCCATCAAAAGTAGTTGTTATAGAAGAAGGTGTGCCTGGAATATTCAACAATACAGCAGGAACCAACCCGCCCGAAATACCGCCAACATAAAGCCCCAACAAAAGCGCTAAACCATTTTCCAAACCCAATGGATATGTAAGCGGCAAACACACAGCTACCGCCATGGTCGCTGTCAAACCTGGAATAGCACCAAAAATGATACCAACAAATGTGCCGCCCATAACAAGTAAGACAAATAGTGGTGTTAAAAATTCAAATAATTCCATGTTAATACCCTCCCGTCGCGCGCGCTATGGCAATGACAGAAAAAAGAGATCGGTAAACAGCCACCATACAAAGGTCGGTGCGATTAAGGCTACAATTACGACTGGTAATATCGTTTGCTTTGTATATTCGTGCAGAAACAACAAGCCTGCTAAGAATAGAAACGGAATGGAACAAATTAAAAAACCATATCCTGTATTTGGCCATAGATCACCAATAGGCACCATCAACGAAAAATACAGAACTGTCAGGAAAAGCGTCCCAAAAAATCTTTTTTTATCCATTTTACTGAATATTATGGACCAGTGTTTGCCAGACGTTGCAATTCGTTTTCTATCCCTAATCAAAATAGAAATACCTAACAATGCAAGTATGCAAGAGATTATTGTTGGAAATAAAAGATGTGAGGTTTCAAAATCAATCGTAACCTTGGTGAACTCAAACATTTTTACTCCTAAAAAAATCTTACCAGAGAAACTTGGCCAATAATTTTAAAGAACGCGGCTAACAAATAGCCGCGCTCAATATCAATATCTGTAAAAAACTTACGCTTATTACTTTGTGATATCTTGGATGATTTTACGATAAATATCGCGCTTGCCCATGTAATAAACTGACGCTTCGTCAGATGGTAAGAAGTTAGGAATAAAGAAAGAGCCTTTTTGACGTTCCTGAATTTTTCCTTCTGCAAAAATTTCAGCTAAAGCAGTATCAATCTGCTTAACCATACCTTCGTCCATGTCTTTATTGTAAAGCAAGAAAAACTCTTTATCAAAAGTGAAGTTTTCACTTTTTGTAAGTGGAACACTTGTTTTTGGATTAGCATATGCCAACAGTTGATCTCTTGTTGTATCCCCCATGCCTTTAGCAGGCGCTTGGTCCAAAGTCTCTGCGCGCGCAGTAACCCAAACAAAGCGCATTGCTTTTTGGTCATCAGCAGGCAATTGCGTAAACTGCTCATTGGCTTGAATTGAGCCGTTAATTACATCAGCCAAATCATCAAACATGGCTTGGTTTTTATCCGACTGAGAACCAGTCTTAACAGCGACTAGATTTACTTCCGATCCAGGAGACAAAACTTTAGCGGCATTTTTCATTGCAGAAAAACCAATTTCAGATACACCACCTGGCTGAATAGCCACACGAATTTTTTCACCAGCAGCAGCAGCAGCGAAAATTTCTGTCATGTTTTTATATTTAGAATCTTTAGCAACAAGATATGAGTTTCCCGGATTAATTGCTACAGCTGCACCAATTTTGTAAGTCGTAAATGGATCATCATATCCCTTACGGCCATACAATTCACCCAAATAAGCTTGGTCGTGGAACATCATAATAGTCGAACCGCGCTTGTCGCGTTTCAAAGCTTTAAAACCTTCAGTTGAACCAACTGCATCTACTTTAATGTTAATGCCAAGCTTTTCAGCCAAAGCATCCGCAATAATCGCTGAGTTTTGATATGTATCACCACCCGTTGATTTTGATCCAATAACCATACGGACATTTTTTGGTAACTCACCAGCAAAAGCAGTAATCGAAGTTGTTGCAAGAGCTGCAGCAGCTACAGCACCCAATACTAATCTACGTGAAATTCTCATTTTCTTCTCCCTTATAGGCCGCGCCACACGGCCTTTTTAACATTACGCTACGTGCGCCAAATGCGCATCCATCAATACCAATGTATGCGCATACATGAATACTTGCACAAAACCTGTTAAATTGTCAAGCAACAAATAAAAGCCTTATAAACTTAGTTATAACAACCCAAATTGTTGACATCCATTTATGAATGCGTATACATAAATGGATGTATATTTTAAGGAATTGATGATGGGCGATCATAGCCACAAAAAAACACCTGACACACTTCGAAGTAGCCGTTGGTTCGCTCCAGACGACCTTCGTAGCTTTGGTCATAGATCAAGAATGATGCAACTAGGTTATTCCGAAGAGGATTACATTGGCAAGCCCATTATTGGCATATTAAACACATGGTCAGAATTAAATTCATGCCACGGTCACTTTCCTGAGCGCGTTGAAGATGTACGCAGAGGCGTTCTACAAGCAGGTGGCTTTGCGGTTGAAATGCCGTCCCTTTCAGTCGACGAAAGCTTCACCAAACCAACTTCAATGCTGTACCGCAATATGTTGGCCATGGAGACAGAAGAAACAATTCGCTCTCACCCATTAGATGGCGTTGTGCTTATGGGCGGCTGTGATAAAACCACGCCTGGCCTAATCATGGGCGCAATAACGGCAGGCGTACCTTTAATATTCATGCCAGCTGGCCCAATGTTAAGTGGCAATTATGCTGGCAAACCACTTGGTTCAGGTTCTGATGCTTGGAAATTTTGGGACGAACGTCGTGCTGGCAATGTAACAGATCAAGAATGGCTTGGCATGCAAGGTGGCATTGCGCGCTCTGTTGGTACATGCATGACAATGGGCACAGCTTCTACAATGACAGCCATTGCAGATTCAATGGGCTTAACATTAACAGGAGCCTCTTCTATTCCAGCAGCAGATTCTGGACACAAACGCATGTCCGCAGATTGCGGTCGCAGAATTGTTGATATGGTTTGGGAAGATTTAGTACCTTCAAAACTCATCACCGATGCTTCTATTAAAAATGCCGCAATCGTTGCAATGGCAACGGGCTGTTCTACAAACGCTGTAGTACATCTAATTGCAATGGCGCGTCGCGCTGGCGTTAAGCTAGAACTTGACGATTTAGATGCATTGGGTCGCATAACCCCATTGCTTGCAAATGTTAGACCATCGGGCAAAGACTATTTGATGGAAGACTTTTATTTTGCGGGCGGTCTGCGCGCATTAATGAAGCAAATCGAAACCAAGTTAGATACAAGTTGTATTACAGCGAACGGCAAAACATTGGGTGAAAACTTAGAGGGCGCTGTTGTTTATAATGACGATGTTATTCGCCCACTAGACAACCCAGTTTACGAAGAAGGTTCATTGGCAATCTTGCGCGGTAATTTATGCCCAGATGGTGCAGTGATTAAGCCAGCGGCTTGCGATCCTAAATATTACAAACACAAAGGCCCAGCCCTAGTGTTTGATAGCTATCCAGAAATGAAAGAAGCGATTAACGACGAAGATCTCGACGTTACGCCAGATACTGTTTTGGTATTGCGCAATGCTGGACCGCAAGGCGGACCGGGCTTTCCTGAATGGGGAATGTTGCCAATTCCAAAAGCGCTTATCAAGCAAGGTCACCGCGATATGCTTCGTATTTCTGATGCAAGAATGTCGGGCACTTCATACGGTGCATGTGTCTTACACGTAGCACCAGAAAGTTTTATTGGCGGACCTCTCGCACTTTTAAAAACTGGCGACATTGTTAGCCTCGACTTAGAAAATCGCAGCTTAGACATGCTGGTTGACGAAGACGAAATTGCGCGCCGAAAAGCAGAATGGGTAGCACCAAAACCTCGTTTCCAACGTGGCTATGGCTACATGTTCTCGCAACACGTTACACAAGCCGATAAGGGTTGCGATTTTGACTACCTAGAACGTGACTTTGGCGAAGCCGCTGGCGAGCCAGACATCTTTTAGAGCTCGATTTTAAACACATTACTGTACCTGACTTTAGGAAAACGACTTATGATACTTGATCTAGATAAGGCCATTATAGGCATTTCTGGCATATTGGTGACACCATATGATGCAGATGGAAATTTAGCGCCAGAGCGCCTTACACCAATCATCGATAGAGCAATTGATGCTGGCGTTCACATGCCAGTTGTTAATGGCAATACAGGCGAATTTTACGCGCTAACCACAGACGAAGCCATTACAATGGTCCATTGTGTGTCTGAAATGATTAACAAACGTGTACCGCTATTAGCTGGTGTTGGACGCGGCATTCGTGATGCTTGTGCACTTGCAAAAGCGTCTAGCGATGCTGGCGCAACTGCCCTAATGATCCACCAACCACCAGATCCATTTGTAGCACCGCGTGGCACTGTTGATTATGTAAAAGCAATCCATGACGCATCTGATGGCTTGCCAATGATGTTATATCTTAGAGACGATAATATTGGTGTTGATGGCATTAAAGCACTTTGCGATTTACCAGGCGTTAAAGGCGTTAAATGGGCAACGCCTAATCCACAAAAATTGGCAGAAGCAATTTCAGCTTGTGATCCAGACATTATATGGGTTGGCGGTCTTGCAGAAGTTTGGGCCCCAACATTTTATGCAGTTGGCGCACGCGGTTTCACCTCTGGTCTTATCAATGTTTGGCCAGAACGTTCCGTTGCAATTCATAACGCACTAGAAGCAAGCGACTATGCGACAGCAAGAAAATTAATTGCTGAAATGCGCGGTTTTGAAGACATTAGATCGCAAGAGCGCAATGGCACAAATGTTACGGGTGTAAAATCTGCACTTCAAGCAATCGGAATCGATTGCGGTTCAACACGCCCACCTTCTGCTTGGCCTTTAACGGACACACAGCAAGAAAGCTTAAAACTATTCTTAACCAGCAATGGTTTGATTAAATAAAAACTTAAAGGAAATACCATGGGCTACACACCTCACGGAAAACAACTCATCGCTGGTGAAAAAATTACTGGTGAAGCAACATTTCAATCAGATCCTGCTACTGGCACAGCCCATAGCTTTGCTGTTGGAACGCCTGCAATGATCGACCAAGCTTGTATCGCGGCAGAAGAAGCATTTGCTTCTTACTCGCAAACAACGCCAGAAGAACGCGCAGTGTTTTTAGAAACCATTGCCGATGAAATTGATGCGCGCGCAGATGCTATTACTGAAATAGGCTCTCAAGAAACAGGCTTGCCGCAGGCACGTTTACAAGGCGAACGCGGTCGTACAACTGGCCAGCTAAAACTATTTGCAAACCACATTAGAGACGGAAAATATTTAGACCGTCGCTTCGATGAAGCACTTCCTGAGCGAGCGCCAATTCCGCGCCCTGACCTAAAGATGGTTCAAAGACCAATCGGCCCTGTTGCTGTATTTGGCGCCTCTAATTTCCCTCTAGCATTTTCTACTGCTGGCGGCGATACAGCTTCTGCATTAGCGGCTGGTTGCCCAGTTGTTGTTAAAGGTCATAGCGCCCACCCGGGCACTGGCGAAATTGTTGGCGATGCAATTGCAGCAGCCGTTGCTAAATGCAAATTGCACCCAGGTGTATTTTCACTTGTTCAGGGCGGAAAAAGAGATGTAGGCCAATCATTGGTTCAACATCCGCTAATTAACGCTGTTGGCTTTACAGGCTCTTTGGGCGGTGGACGTGCATTGTTCGATCTATGTGCACAGCGGACAAACCCAATTCCATTCTTTGGCGAGCTAGGTTCAGTAAATCCAATGTTCTTGCTACCGCAAGCAACGCAAAATCGCGGCGAAGCAATTGGTGCAGGCTGGGCAGGCTCTCTTATAATGGGCGCTGGTCAGTTTTGCACAAACCCTGGTGTTGCAATTGTTATTGAAGGCGCACAAGCCGATGCCTTTATCACTAGCGCAACCCAAGACCTATCCGCAACCGATACACAAACCATGTTGACCGATGGCATTGCAGATGCATACCGTGAGGGCGCAAAACGCATTTCAGCTTCAACAGGTGTCACCCAATTATTGGGAACATCTTGCCAAACACGCGATGCCGCGCCTTATCTATTTATGACAACAGGTGAAGCTTGGTTGAAAAACGAAGAACTTGGCGAAGAGGTATTTGGCCCATTGGGTGTTGTGGTAATTGCAAAAGATTTAGCAGAAATGACAACGATTGCTCAACAGCTAAAAGGCCAACTGACTTGCACAATCCATATGGATGAAGGCGATACAGATGTGGCCAATGCACTTGTGCCAATTTTAGAACGCAAAGCTGGTAGACTGTTGGTAAATGGCTTCCCAACGGGCGTTGAAGTATCAGACACAATGGTTCACGGCGGCCCTTATCCTGCATCTACTAACTTTGGCGCAACATCTGTTGGTACAATGGCAATTCGCCGTTTCCTTCGTCCAGTTTGCTATCAGAATTTCCCAGATGCAATTCTGCCTACAGATTTAAAGTGAGTTAGAAGAATGAAAGAAGAAACACGCGAAAAACTAATGAATGTGTCTGTAGCAACACTTGCTACAGCACTTTATAAACGCGGCCTGCGCTCGCAAGTTATACAAGGGGTTCGCCCTGTTGGCTTTAAGGGCAAAAACATGGTTGGTCCAGCATACACGCTTCGCTATATGCCAGCACGTGAAGATAGAAACACGTTGGCAGAATTTAGAAACCCTAAACACCTGCAACGTGTTGCAATTGAAGAATGTCCTAAAGGCCACGTATTGGTGATGGACAGCCGTAAAGATGCAAGTGCGGCTTCTTCAGGAGATATTCTAATCACGCGCTTAATGGTGCGCGGTGGCGCTGGTATTGTTTCAGATGGCGGGTTTCGGGATGCAGCTGTGATAGCAGAATTAGACATTCCAGCCTATCACACACGCCCTTCTAGTCCGACAAACCTAACGCTAAATGAAGCGATAGAAATTAACGGACCAATTGGTTGTGGCGATGCGCCTGTATTTCCTGGAGATATAATCGTTGGCGATGCAGATTGCGTAATCGTTATTCCAGCTCATATCGCTGACGAAGTTGCAGATGAAGGTGTTGAAATGTCTGCTTATGAAGACTTTGTTGTAGAGCAAGTAAAAGCAGGTGAGACAATCATCGGCCTTTATCCGCGCACTAAAGATGAGCATCTTGAAACATTCAACAAATGGCGCAAAGAAAACAATCGTTAAACTCTACTGACACGTTATGTCAGTGTTCTTTTCTATAAGAAACGCTACTGATATAAGTTGGACGGTAAGAGAGAATAATGGCTGAACCTTTTAAAAATGAATTTAACAAAGAAATGCTCTTTCAAATGGGGGAGCATTTCAAACGCGTATCACCTACTTTTGACGCAAAGGGTTTTACTGCAAAAGCTAGCGCTGGTTTAGAATCACTAGAACTTAAAGAGCGATCAACCCATATTGCAAATATCCTCGCTGACTTTTTACCCGATGATTTTGAGGTCGCGGCAAAAATTCTAATTGATAGCTTAGCGCCATCAGAACCTTACGATCCAAAATTGGGCATTACAGGTTGGTCAACATGGCCGATGAATCAATATGTTAGCACGCATGGCAAGAACGACTTTGAAACTTCGATGCGTATATTCAAAGCCCTAACGCCGCATTTTAGTTCTGAATTTGATATCCGTCACTTCTTGATAGACGATGAAAAACGCACGCTTGAAGTGCTAAAGAGCTGGCTTCATGATCCCAATCATCATGTCAGACGTTTGGTGTCAGAAGGCACACGACCTCGTCTTCCATGGGGCATAAAACTACAATCCTTTGTCAGCGACCCCTCACCCATTTTGCCATTGCTTGAAGCGCTAAAAGACGATGACGAAGAATATGTACGCCGCTCAGTTGCCAACAGCTTGAACGACATAGCAAAAGACAATCCTGATATCGTGGCAAACATCGCAAAAGATTGGCTAGCAGGCGCCAATAAAGACCGAACAAAATTAGTCAAACATGCTTGTCGAACGCTCATTAAACAAGGCCACAAAAAAACACTAACCGCACTTGGCTATGGCGAACCACAAGTGATTTTAGAAAAATTTGAAATCAAGAATACACAGGTCAATTTTGGCAGTGCTTTAGAATTCGATATGGTTTTAAAATCAGACAATAATATTGGTCAAGATTTAATTATCGACTATGCAATTCACCACATGAAAGCCAATGGCGAGACAACGCCCAAAGTTTTCAAATGGAAAATTGCAACGCTAAAATCTGGCGCAAACATTACCGCTAGCAAAAAGCATCCAATGAAAAAGATAACCACACGAAAATATTATAACGGATTGCACAAAGTAGAAATAATTATAAATGGTGTTTCTTATGGCATTCAAAAATTCGAATTATTCGGCGCATAAACTTTTGCAATATCTAAAATTTCGGACCAATGTCAGGACCAATGAATGACCAAACCAAGTGAACCAAAACAAGTTGGGAACATTATTTGTGAATTAGGGGAATCGCCCGTTTGGGATGAACGCCGACAAGCGCTATATTGGTGTGATACTTTGGGTGGCCAAATCCATCGCCATACACCAAAGAGTGAAATACATGCTAGTGATTTACAATGGAAAATGAACTTTCCAAGCACGGTTGGCAGTTTTGGACTTTGCAAGAGTGGACGCCTAATTGTTGCCTGCGGCATGGATATATTAATTGCCGACCTTGATACTGGCGAGATCAAAAAAATAGCATCTTTGCCCCCGACAGATTTTACCAGCAGAACCAATGATGGGCGCGTTGGCCCAGATGGTGCTTTTTGGGTTGGCACAATGCACGATGTAAATCCTGTTGATATTCAGCCACTCGCTTCGCTTTGGCGCGTAACAGCTGATGAGGTTAAAGAAGTAGTAACTGGCTTAAAAGTTTCAAACGGCTTGGCATTTTCTAAAGATGGCAAATACATGTGGCACTCAGATTCTCGTCATGAGTGGGTCAAACGTTATGCGTTAAATTCAAAAACTGGCGCGTTGGGGAAACCAGAAACCATTTGCACACCAAACGAAGAAGAAGGCAGACCAGACGGTGCAACCATGGATGCAAATGGCATTTATTGGAGCGGCGGCGTATCGGCTGGCGTCATCAATGGCTTTAACGACAAAGGTGAATTGGTTGAAAAAATTGCAGTGCCAATGCCAAACCCAACCATGCCTTGCTTTGGTGGTGAAGATTTAAAAACGCTTTATATAACGTCTCATCAAACATTTTTAGATGAAGCAGGACGCAAAAAATATCCACTTGCAGGCACCACATTTTCCGTGCGAATGGAAAACCCAGGCTTTATCGCTCCGCGCTTTGATGACAGCAAAATTGATTTCAAGTAAAAGCTAATATTTTCAACGGGATATCAAAAAAGTTATCAATAACATTTTTTGATAAAGTGTTGCAATTGGCACAATAATAATCCTACATATCATGTTCTAACCCATACATTTTCGGAGAGAATAAATTGAGTGTAGCAATCATTCCAAAATCTGGCGTTTTACTTGGGCGGGTAAAATTACCAAACTATGACTTTCCTCGCATCGTTACAGTGCGCGATAATAAGCTTATAGACATCACACATAAAACAGCACCAACTGTGCGCGACATATGTGAAATGGATAACCCAGCTGACTATGTATCAAATGCACAAGGCGTTGAGATATGCAGCGTTGACGAATTGCTACAAGCAAACACCATTCCAAAATCGGTTACCGATAAAGCTGAGCTTTTATCTCCAATCGACCTACAAGCGGTAAAAGCATCTGGTGTAACTTTTGTTGTTAGTTTGCTAGAGCGCGTAATTGAAGAACAGGCAATGGGCGATAACGGCCGCGCAGATGAATTGCGTACAGAAATTTTAGGCCTAATTGGAACAGACCTTTCTAAATTGGTTCCAGGTTCTAAAAACGCAATGGAACTTAAAGAGGCGCTTATTAAAAAAGGCGTTTGGTCACAATATTTAGAAGTTGGTATTGGCCCAGACCCAGAAGTCTTCACCAAAGGCCAACCAATGTCTACTGTTGGCCATGGCGCAGATGTTGGCCTTCACCCAAGTTCTAGCTGGAACAATCCAGAACCAGAAATTGCCCTTGTTATTGCTTCCACTGGCAAAATTGTTGGCGCAACATTGGGCAATGATGTAAACTTGCGCGATGTAGAAGGCCGCTCTGCTCTGCTACTTGGTAAAGCAAAAGACAACAATGCTTCAGCTTCGCTTGGCCCTCTTATTCGCCTGTTTGATAGTGAGTTTAACATTGATAATGTCAAGAATGCAGAAATCAAATTAACCGTTGAAGGTGAAGATGGTTTTCTTTTAGAGGGCGCAAGCTCTATGAACCAAATTTCAAGAACACCTGAATCTTTGGTTGAATCCACCATTGGCAGGCATCATCAATATCCAGATGGCTTGGTGCTGTATTTGGGAACCATGTTTGCGCCTGTGCAAGACCGTGGCGGCGAAGGCAAAGGCTTTACTCATAAGATAAATGATATCGTTTCAATTTCAACAGCCGATCTTGGCATGTTGAAAAACCGCGTTAAACTTTCAACTGAATGCGATCCTTGGACCTATAGCGCAAGTCAATTAATGCGCGACCTTAGTAAAGCAAACTTGCTATAATTTAACCTATAGCTAAAATTTAAACTATCAATGCGCTCGAACATAATTTGATTGGGCGCATTTTTGTATCTACTGTAATATCCAAAATGTAAGTCAGAATTAATATACAATCAAATTCCAAATAAAATTCCAAATAAAATTCTTAAGAAAATTCTTAAGAAAATTCTTGCTTTCATTTTCACACAGTTTCAGCTATCAAGAGCTTTAACCACTTAGTGTAAATTAACTTACGCAGGCTTATTATATGCTTCACGATAAAATACAACGCGATACTATTGATCCTACAAAAAAAGATTTTGATTACGAATCCACACCTTTTTACAATATGGTCCGATTAACAGCCCTATATCATCAGCGTGTAGATGCCTCCTTAAAACCCATTGGCATGGATTCGTCTCGTTGGCGCATCTTAATAGTTTTAACAAAAATGGAACAGGCAACCATTACTCAACTGTCCAAAGAATCTGTCATTAAAATCTCAACCATTGCTAAAATCATACAAAGAATGACTGCAGATGGACTGGTAGAAACTAAGACATGCACAGAAGATGCCAGATCGACTAAAGTTTTTGTTACTGAATATGGAGCAGAAAAAGTGGAAGTGATGCGCGGCAAAGTAGGCAAAATAGTGCGCCAAGCTTATTTAGATATGGATGATGAAGAGCTCGCCGCTATCAATCAGATTACCAAAGCAATTCACGATAATTTATCACCATAATTATAAAAATCCCCCATCAAAAGACGATATATCAAATTAGCATAGCGCTTTAAGTTAATTACAATTAAGCATTTTCAGCGACAATCCAAGCGGCAGCTTTTTCTGCAATCATTAAGGTTGGAGAATTTGTATTGCCGCTGGTAATCGTTGGCATAATACTGGCATCCACAACGCGCAAACCTTCCACACCAAACACTCTAAGGTGACTATCAACCACTGCCGTCTTATCAGAACTTTTTCCCATCTTAGCAGTACCAACAGGGTGAAAGATCGTCGTGCCAATTTCACCAGCTGCTTTCGCCAATTCTTCATCACTATTGTAAGATGGTCCAGGCTTAACTTCTTTGGGGTTATACTGCGCCAACGCCGATTGCTCGGCAATGTTTCGAGCAACACGAATGGAATCTGCCGCAACTTTTTTATCTATGTCAGTGCTTAAATAATTTGGCGCAATTAAAGGTGCTTCCATTGGCTTATTACTACCAATCAACACTGATCCACGACTGGTCGGATTCAAATTACAGACGCTTGCTGTAATACCAGCCCATGGATGGAGTGGTTCACCAAAGGCTTCCAAGCTTAAAGGCTGTACATGAAATTGAATATTGGAGTGTTCTTGTTTTGCATCACTTTTGGTAAATAACCCAAGTTGTGATGGCGCCATACTCATAGGCCCAGTGCGTTTTAACACGTATTCTAAACCAATTTTAGCTTTGCCCCACAGTGTATTGGCCATTTCATTTAAAGTTTTAGCCCCTTCAACATTGTAGATGGTTCGAAGCTGCAAATGGTCCTGCAAATTATTGCCAACCCCGATAAGATTGTGGTTCACCTCAACGCCATGCGATTTAAGGTGCAAACCATCGCCAATGCCAGAATGTTGCAATATGGTTGGACTACCAACAGCACCAGCGCTTAAAATCACTTCACTATTAGCCGTCACTATTTCTCTTCTACCCTTAACGTTCAACTGTGCGCCAGTGCATTTAAGCTTACCATTATCTGACTTTTTTAAAATCAGTTTTTCGACCTGCGCATGGGTCCATATTTCTAAATTTTTGCGGTGCTTTGTTGTGCGTAAAAATGCTTTGGAAGAATTCCACCGCCAACCAGATTTTTGATTTACCTCAAAATATCCTGTGCCCGTATTATCTCCAGTATTAAAATCATCTATTGCAGCGATGCCTGCTTGGTTAGCCGCTTTTGCGTAAGCATCTAAAATATCCCATGTTAAGCGTTGTTGTTCAACACGCCATTCACCGCCTCCAGCATGCATTTTATCTTCAGTTTCAGCCGACAATTTACCAGCAACCTCACCGTTTAAACGATAATTATCCTCATGTTTTTTAAAGTCATTTAAGCAATCATCCCACGACCATTTATTCTCACCTGTCAAATTTGCCCACTGGTCATAATCACGGGCCTGACCGCGCATATAAATCATACCATTGATAGAAGAACATCCACCTAGAACGCGCCCACGCGGATAGAGCAACGATCTACCATTTAGGCCACTTTCTTCTTGCGTTCTATATAGCCAATCTGTACGCGGATTATCAATGCAATATAAATACCCAACCGGAATATGAATCCAATGATAATTGTCTTTGCCGCCAGCTTCTAATAAAAGCACACGCTTTGATGGATCAGCAGAAAGCCTATTAGCCAGCAAGCAGCCTGCGGTTCCAGCCCCAACAACAATATAATCAAATGTATTTTGCATTGAATTTCCCATCATATTCAGGTCGTTTTGCGTAAATTGTAGAAGAAAAATGAAAAAAACAAATGACAAATACTTAAGAGCTATATTAGTGTTTTTTATATGAACAGATTAATGAACCTCAACACCCTTATTGCGTTTACAGCCGTTGCTCGTGAAGGCAGTGTTTCACAAGCCGCTGAAGCACTTAATTTGACACAGCCAGCGATTAGTCACCAAATAAAGCGACTAACCGAAGAAACTGGCGTAACGCTGTTCGATAGAACACCCAAAGGCCTTAAAATAACACCAGAAGGTGCAAAACTTTTGGCAAGAGCGCAAAATGTTTTAAGCGCGCTCACAGATTTTCAACTAAGCGCACAAAGAAATTCTGGTAAAATTAGTGGCAAACTAAGCATCGGCACAATTGTTGACCCTGGTTTTATTCGCCTTGGCCAGTTTTTGGTAAAATTGGTTGAGACACACCCAGACCTACAAATAGAGTTGTCGCACGGCATAAGCGGTGAAGTACTTAAAAAAATTGAACGCAAACAATTAGACGTTGGTTTCTTTCTAAGTGGCCCTAATCCAAATTCAAGTACACATGGAAACATAGATGTCGAAACACCATCTAACTTTCATTTCGTTGAATTAGCGAAATTTAACTACAGAATGGTTGCGCCTGCTGGCTGGGATGCCAAAATTAAGGACCTTTCATGGCCTCAGCTTGCACAATTACCTTGGATTGGCACACCACCAAACTCTGCACATAACCGCATATTGAATGTTTTTCTTAAAAAACATAAATGCGAGCTCAACATAGTCGCATTGGTAGACCAAGAAGCATCGATGTTAGAAATGGTAAAGTCTGGAATGGGCCTAAGCCTGTGCCGTGAGGCAATTGCGCTAAGCGAGCAACAATCGCACGGTATCGCTGTGTCTGACCATATTTTTGCACCAGCTGTATTAAGCTTTGCTGTGCCAAAATCTCGACTAGCGGATACTGTTGTTCAGGCCGTTTTAAATTTGCTTAGCGAGGTATGGGGTAGTTGATTGGGAGAAATTTTTTACGATAGGAGTTATCGCTCTATTTTTTCCAGTCTGCCCTTCTTATCGGGGCAGTTTCAAAACTACAGAAGGTATTTTGTTCACAAATTTAACAACAAATTGCTGCTAATTATCCAAACAAAACACACATCATTTCCATACCTCGCCACCCCACCTAGCAATAGAAGATATAATTGGGGACGTACCTTCCATCGCTCGGGTGATTCCTCATTTCAATAAAATGCCATCCCGTTAGGCATTGTATTTTGGTCATCTATGACCAAACCATAGACAAGCCATATTTCGATTGACAAACTGCTCATTGTGCAAATTTTGAACAAAGTGAACAACCTGCCTTCGAAGCTATCTGTTTTCGCCACAAAATAATGCCCAACCGTACAATACGCAGAGTAAAATGAGCGACTGCAAATTAGACAGTGCCTAAGGTAAGATTTGTTTTTTTCACATCGCTAGTTCTAGCGTTGCATTTATTTTTACTCACCTTAGAATCTACAAGTAACACCATTGCAACAACTTTGCAATCGGTTGCAAAATATATTTTTAAAATTTGCAATATTAGTGATATAGTGTTTTACTTTTAAAAAATAGCACGAATATATAATGTGGGGACATTAAATGGCAGTGACAATAAAAGACGTGGCACTGCATGCGCAAGTGTCAAGGTCAGCAGTATCTAGAACATTCACAGATGGCGCATCCGTTTCAGACAAAATGAGAAAAAAAGTTGAGAAGTCTTCAGACCTATTGGGGTACAGACCGAACTTACTCGCGCGCAGCTTAACCACAAACCGCACAAAACTTATTGGTCTAATATCAAACAATTATAAAAATCCGTTTTTTTTTGAAATCTTTGATTTGTTTACACGCGGTCTGCAAGATATTGGGTTACGCCCTCTTTTAGTTAATCTTACAAATGATGAAGACCCAAAAGCGTGCGCAGAATTGCTTGCACAATATTCTGTAGATGCCGTAATATTTATGGGTTCTGAACTACATGCAGGGTTTTCAACTGCCATTAGACAAAAGGACATTCCTGTTGTTCATTCGTTTGGTCGACCTGCCGATGATGTACAAGTACATACCATCAGCGTAGATGACAAACAATGTGGACAAGTTGCGGCTCAAACCCTGTTAAAATTAGGCTATAAGTCAGTTGGCTTTATTGGCGGTGGCTCAACCATGCAGGTGATTAACGATCGACTTATTGGTTTTGAAACTGAGATAGCCAAACACCCTGATATTAAATTTTGCAAGCATTTTGCAGGAACACATTCGTTTGTCGCTGGCCGAAATACGATGCAAAAAATATTAGAAAAGCCTCATGCTGATGCTTATTTTTTTAGCGATGATATTTTATCAATTGGAGCGATCAGCGCAATCCAAGATGCAGGGCTTTCCGTACCAAACGACATAGGCGTTATTGGTATGAACAATATGGAAATGGCTGGCTGGAACAATATTAGTTTAACAACGATACACCAGCCAACTGCTCAAATTGTATCCTCGACGATTGAGTTGGTTGAAGCAATAATGGAAGATCAGGAAAGACATCCGGAGACAAGATTATTTTCATGCATGTTGGTGGAGCGCTCTACTTTGCGCTCTAACCCAAAGAATTAAAGCTATAGAGTTATTATCTTAAACTTACAGATAATAACTCTATCGTCTTTTACCTATAGCAAATCCCAAACTTCGATACCATTGTAGATAGAATTATTTTCTTGAAATCGGTTTCAATTATCTTTTTAAAAACTATAAGTTGAGTGACTAACATTATTTTGGGAACATAATACATCTTAAGTGTAAAAGTATAATTGAGAGATGTCTGCTAGTGACTACCAGGCAGATGTTTTTCTAAAGTCTGGTTAAGTCTAAAAAACGAGAGATCACATCTCGTTTTCCATCTTTAATCAAACGAAAACCTAAATAGCTTGGCGGTGCACCAACAGAACATCCACCCCCACGTGCGTCTTGAATAAAACTGCTAATGTAAGCACGGTGGCTCCCTGCACTAATGCGCACACCGCAATTATTTGTCGTGTTTAATTCAATACCGCTCGCATTCAATCGGGTACGGTTATAGCAATCACTGGTCCATTCCCAAATATTACCAGACAAATCATATATCCCATTTTCATTTGCACCAAAAAAACCCCGTATTGAAACTTTCCCAACCGGGCTGAAATTAAACTCAGCGTATTTTTGATATTTTTCTAACCAGCGATCAGAAATGCTTAAATTAACTTTGTCAGATTTCAACGCATCATCGACATATTTACTTCCAGCCACATAAGACCATTCTTGATCGGTGGGCAAACGCCAAACGTAATCAGAATTTTTGGTCAACCATTGTGCATATGACAATGCGTTATTAAAGCTAATACCAGTCGCAGGTAATTTTTCATCTTGCTTACCCTGCCATTTTCGGGGTTCGCATTTCCCATCACTTACGCACTTTTCATAATCCCCAACTGAAACTTGATATTTCATAATCTCAAGAAATTTCTCAAATTTCACTTTTGTAAGTGGCGCATCAATGGGAAAATCATCTTTTAGATATTCGCCAGATTGACGATACATAAACGATCCACCAGGAACCAAAACCATTTCTAAACTATCTAATTTTAGCACGTCTAAATTTGATTCAAAGGCTACTTTTGTAGTCACTCCAATAAAAATGATACCAATAACAAAGAATAAATAACTTATTTTCATTTGAGACCTCAATTAAGCAAGTTCCCGACAATAAAATATGCCGGGAATATTTCCAAAATCAAACACTTAGGATTAAGGAAGCGCTTTTTTACCTAAATAACTCTGCCCAAAAGCAATTGGTGCTTTTACTTGCTCCATAAGATCATTGTTCCATTCACCTTCGACAACCACGTGTGCGGTTGCGCCCAAGTTAACGGCCTCGATCAAATTGTGGTTTACATAGGCATACACACCAGGTTGGCGGAACCGATACAATGCTGCACCAGCCGAACCACCTCTAATAAACCAAGTTTCCAAATCACGCTCTGGTGGATTGTTAAATTTACCTGTTTCCCAAACCAGATCGCCATGACCACCAATGAGGTGGGGTCGAGTATCTCTGTTTGCTTGTGAGTGAATAAATAAAACAGTCTCACCAACTTTAGATTTTAAAGCATTGTCACCAGTTAGCGCACCAACTTTGCCATTAAACACAACATGGCTAGGTATAAGTCCATTCATTACTTCAACAGTATCTGAATATGAATCACCCGGACTTTCATAGCGTTTATATTCGCCGTCTTCATCCTTAGGGATGTATAAGTCGTTTTCGCCAATATAAAACACAGTATCATATTTTACAGATTTACCTTCTGGGTCTTTCAAACCGTCACGTGGCAAGATCATAATGGCACCACTCATTCCAGACACAACGTGCCATGGGATCATTGGGCCACCAGGTGCACAGTGATAAACAAAAGTACCAGGGCGTGTCGCTTTAAAACGAAGTACGGTGAGTTCTCCAGGGTTGACCAATGTTAATGCACCACCACCAAGGCCACCTGTTGCAGCGTGAAAATCGATGTTGTGTGGCATTGAATTTGATTCTGGATTGATTAATGTCAGTTCAACATAATCACATTCATGCACAACCATTAATGGGCCGGGAACAGAACCGTCAAAAGTCATAGCTTGCAGCATTGTTCCTTCATCATCAATTTCCATTTCTTTTTCTACAATTGTCATTTCAAACTCAACAACACTTGGCGCACCTTTGGCCACTTGGTCATGCTCATGCACAAATGGAGGTTTAACCAATTCAATTTTTTTACGTTTAAATTTAGACAGATCCACCTTTTCAGCCACGGGTGTAAATGCTTCTTCTGCTGAAGCTTTTTGAATTAAAGCAGGCACCGCCATAGTAGCAAAAATTGCACTTTTTAGTGCGTTTCTACGATTCATCATTTTTGTCTCCTTATCGACTTGGCCAACTTTTTGTCGGTACTTATGTTTGTCGATAAGATGAAACTACCAAGCTAAATCACGCGCCTCTTTGAGCAATGGCAAACAAAAAGCATATATATCAAAAACTTATTTGCACAAATGCAAAGAACTCTAGCCTAACTTTTAGTAATAATGGGGGTTTGGAGCTATGATGAAAAATATTAAAAAAACCGCTGGGAACAAATTTCCATTAACGCTGACTGCACCCAAAAATGTAGGCCATAATATTACGATGGATATGACCATGGACATTATTATGTCTGAGAATTTTTGGGTCATAAAAGTATTACAACACAACAATATGCATTGTATTGGTTGCCCTCTAGCGCCCTTTCATAACGTGAAAGATGCAGCTTACGAGCACGGCTTAGATAAATATAAATTGCTTAAGCAGTTACAAATTACGAGCGTTGTTAAAAGCGACTAAAATTTAAAACCTCACGTTCTCAATTTTTATCATGCCCTGCGGCAACCATTGCCAATTTATGGCTTTCTAACAATGTAATTTTTTGGCGCCCACTTTTTACCCAACCTTTACTTTCCCAAGCACTCATCAAACGTGAAACGGTATGAAGCGTTGTTCCTGTCATTTCAGAAACATCTTGCCTAGATATTGGAAAATCAATTAAAATTCCCTCATTCGTTTTCTTACCGGTTTGTGCCGCAAGTTTTACGATCGTACTTGCGACACGCTGTTCAACCCGTTCCGTTGCTAATTCCATCACACGTGCTTGTGTTTCTGCAAGACGTTTACCAACAGTCTTATTAGTATTACTTGCAAAACTTGGATACGCATTCACAATTTTATCCCAATGACGATTGGACCAGCACAAAACTAAACAATCAACAGCAGCAACGGCATCAGCAGGATATGTATCACGGTGCAATGCCTTAGCGATGCCAAATAACTCCCCGCTGGAAATTACCCGGGCGATGATTTGCTCTCCATGAGGACTTGTTTTCACCACCCTAATATGACCATCAAGTAACAGATAAAAACACTTTGCCTGATCCCCCTCTCGAAAAATCATTTTACCTTTTGCGTAATGCATAGAATCCGATAAATCGAGTACATCTTGTAGTGCAGTGTCTTCCATACCCACAAATGGGTCTAGATTTTTTATCAGTGAAACATCAAGCAATGTCATTTTGTTCATTCTTATTTGCGAAATCGCAATTAGCGATTGGTGAATTAAAGTATATGTCAAATAACCTTAATACCACAAAGAAGGAAATACCATGCGTTCTCAAATTATTGGATTAACTGTTGCATTAGTAACAACAATCGCAAGTCCAGCTTTTGCTGAAGAGTTTGAAATTAAAATGCTAAACAAAGGTGAAGCAGGAAGCATGGTTTTTGAACCAAGCTTTATTAAAGCCGCCGTCGGAGATACCGTAAAATTCATTCCAGAAAACAAAGGTCATAACGCTGAATCTATTAAAGGCATGCTGCCAGAAGGCTTTAAAAAATTCAAAAGTAAATTCAACAAAGAATACGTACTAACGCTAACATCTGAAGGTGTATATGGCATAAAATGCTCTCCGCACTACTCAATGGGAATGGTAGCATTAATTGTTGCAGGAGAGCCCGTAAACTTAGAAAAAGCCATGAAAGCTAAAAAGAATAAAAAATCTAAAGAACGCTTCGCAAAAGCTTTTGCAGAGCTTTCTCAATAAATTGATTTAAAAAAAATACTGAGGCAATACCCTCAGCATTTTTAAAATTTTGGTTACTCTTATGCTCAATAAACTTCAAGCGTTTCACCTGCCAATGTCTTAATAAAAGATTCCATTTTTCGCTCTGCTATCAAATCAAGTTTTAGAGAAACACCGAAACTAATCTGGCCTGTCCAAGTTATAACACCATAGACTTTACCAACATGTTCTAATTCAATGATTATAGCATCGTACGATTTTATTCCAAGCACACCACTTTTAGAAACACCCAGACCCTTTTCAGAAATATCAATTAAACGGCAGTTAATCTCCCTTTCATTTACCCATGCCTTCACCCATTTTTCTAATTTATAACGTTTGGATTTACGTTGTTCAATTCCACTCAATACTGCACTCCTTAAAAATTAATTTAAGCTGTGCCCCACTTCCTAACAACTAAATATAAATAACTTAATTAAATATAGCCCTACCTATAACAAATTATCTAATACCCACAATGATAAAATTTCATCTATAAGCCATTATAATTACTAAGCATTTTAGAATAATTCTAATTTATGTGATTAGTGTCTTAAAAATTAAATACGCTTATTGTCATAAACGAAGATGGGAAAGATTTAGTATAATTGAACCACAACGACCCGAAATAATAAGATCAATTCTAAGAAATACACCATTGACGTGCAATGCGAAAATTTCTAAAAGTACCCACCTATTAACATTGCCCAAACCAATTTTAGTTTAATAATTTCGGAGACCATAATGAATCTAATTCGCACAGCATTCACCGCTACAATTGGTTTGATTTTAAATGTTACAATCCATTCACAAAGCTACAGCAATGATAAATTTGTTCAGATACAATCTAAAACTAAGTTTATTGAGGAAGTCGTTGGAAGATCAATGACCCATGAAAATGGGCATTTCGTAGTCAACAAAAACGGAACTTGGGCAGGTTTATTTTCAGGACAGTCGCTTGCTGGTAAATGGAAATGGAAAAATGGTTTTTGGTGTCGTACAATTGAGAACTCCAACATAAAACCAGACTGTCAACTTTGGCAAAGCAATGGAAGCGAATTGCTTCTGATCCGCAACAAAGGAAAAGGCAAAGCTATGATGGTAAAATAGAACCGCTATTCTACCAAAATTAGTCTACCCAAAATAATCTTCATTAGCGGCCTTTAAGCCAGAAATTTTACCGAGCATACAGCGCACATGCGCTTGCATGGCAATTTCTGCGACAGGTGTATTACGCGCAATAACAGCATCTAAAATGGCTCTATGCTCTGCCCAAAGCTGGCTTTTATGATCCTCATTATTCATGCCTAGATGACGCAAACGATCTAAGTCAGCTTTTTCACGCATATAGACCGACTGAACAGTTTTCATTCCTGTCGCCAATGCCAACTCATTATGAAACGCCTCATCATGTGTATGGAAATCTTGGTCTTGATCATTTTGTATCGCTGAATTTTGGCGTTGCAAACTTTCTTCAAGCTTTTCAAGGTGCTCGTCGGTCAAGCCAATTTCGCAAAGCCGTCTTACAATACCAAGCTCTAAACATTCACGAATGAATTGTGCGGCACGAATTTTTTGCTCAGACAACTTAGAAACATAATTTCCACGACTTGGCCAAGTAACCACCAACCCCTGCTCTCGCAATTGCGCCAGCGCACTACGCACAGGTGTGCGACTAGCACCAAAACGTTGACCAATTTCTGTTTCAGATAATACACAGCCCGGCGCTAATTCCATGCTTAAAATAGCATCGCGCAGGCTGGTAAATATTTGATCCGCCGCAGGTCGATCTAAATCTAATCTTGGTAGATCAATATCGTTAATGTCTGATACCTGCATTTTATTCGCTCTCGCTAAACTTCAAATTTCTATACCATACTTGCACACAAGTACTTGTCATGTGAATACAAGGTTGTTAATAACTGCATACCAGTATACTGGTATGCAATAACATAGATTACCAAGAAGGAAAAGCTTTGGCTATTGATAGCAATAAAGCAAAACCCAACAAGTCAGATAAACCACTGGGCGTAGCATTAATTGGCGCAGGCATGGTTGCTGGCACACATTTACAAGCCATTATAAGCGCCCAGTCCAGCGTTATTCTTTGTGGTGTTTTGGCAAGAAGAACCGAAAGCGCAGTAAAATTACTAGAAGAGCTGCCGCTAGAATACCCAACAAAGCCAAAAATTTACGACACGATTGAGCAAGTAGCTAACGACGATAGTGTAGACATTGCCATTGTGGTCACGCCGCCAAATGTGCGCGAAAAATTAATTACCCCACTTGCAAAAGATGGCAAACACATATTGCTAGAAAAACCAATCGCGCGAACTGTTGCAGAAGCAACATCAATTGTAGAACTTTGTGAAAAGGCAAAGGTTCATCTTGGCATCGTCTTTCAACACCGTCTTCGTGAAGCCTCAAAAGCAGCAAAACGCATTATCGAAAGTGGCACACTTGGCAAGTTAGGTGCGGCAGAAATAAACGTTCCTTGGTGGCGCGGCCAAGACTATTACGACGCATTAGGCAGAGGCACATATGAGCGCGATGGCGGCGGCGTTTTAATCTCGCAAGCCATTCATACATTAGATTTAATGCTGTCACTCACTGGCCCAGTTAGCCATGTACAAGCAATGGCATCTACCAGTATGTTTCACGAGATGGAGGCCGAAGATTTTGTATCCGCTGGCTTTAAATTTGAAAATGGCGCAGTTGGGTCCTTCTCTGCAAGCACTTGCAGTTTCCCAGGAACTGCTGAATCCATCTACTTACATTTCGAAAAAGCCAGCCTACATTTAGAGGCAGGCGTTCTTAATATACATTGGCGCAATGGCGCATTAGAACAACATGGCGCAACAGCTGGCACAGGTGGCGGCGCTGACCCAATGGCCTTTACACACGAATGGCATCAACAGGTCCTTGAAGACTTTTCACAAACCGTTAGGCAAAATTCTACCCCACTCATATCGGGACGCGAAGCGCTAATGGCACACCAACTTATTCACGCAATTGAACAATCCGAACGTTTGGGCCGGAAAATAGAGGTATAATTATGAAATTTGGTGCGATTGGTATTGACCATATTCACATCTTTGGCATGTCGCAAAACCTAATAGATGCTGGTGCAGATTTTGTTGGCTGGTGGACGCAAGGTTCACCAAAGCCATTGAAAGGGTTTTTAAAACGCTTCCCAAATGTGCCGCGTATCCAAGAAGCTGACACGGTTTTAAACGATCCTGAGATTGACCTAATAGTTATTTCTTGCATTCCAAAAGACCGCGCGGCTTGGGCGATAAAAGCCATGGAAGCTGGCAAAGACGTTATGGTTGATAAGCCGGGCTGTATTTCGCTTTCAGAGCTAGACCAAATTAAAGAAGTGGTTAAAAGAACAGGCCGCATTTGGAGCGTAGAATTTTCAGAACGTTTTGAAGTGCCTTGCGTCACCAAAGCCGCAGAACTTGTGCAGGCTGGCGCAATTGGCAAAGTGGTGCAAACTTTGGGCATAGGTCCGCACCGACACAACCCACACATGCGTGACGATTGGTTTTATGATAACGAAGCTTATGGCGGCATCATTGCAGATATTGGCAGTCACCAAATTGACCAATTTCTATTCTTCACGGGTTCAACCGATGCAGAAATTGAACATGCAAGCGTTGGCAATTATGCAAATCCAGATAAGCCTGGTCTGCAAGATTATGGTGAGTTTGTTATTAAAAGCGAACACGGTCATGGCTATGTGCGACTAGACTGGTACACGCCAGACGCTCTGCCAACGTGGGGCGATGGCCGCCTAAACATTTTGGGAACCAAAGGTTATATCGAACTTCGCAAATATGTAGATGCTGGCACGAATGAACAAACCGATACGCTAATTCTTGTAAACGGCGAACGCTGTGAAAAAATTGATGCATCAGATGCTGGCTTGCCATATTTTCCACGCTTAATTGCAGACATTAAGAACAGAACCCAAACGGCAATGCCCCAAGCACACGCCTTTAAAACAATGGAACTTGCCTTAAAAGCACAAGCGCTTGCAGATGGGAAAAATCAATGATCCGTGTTGCAATCATTGGCGCTGGCATTGGCGCAGAACACATGGACGGCTACCGCGAAAATGCTGACCAATTTGAAGTACGCACCATTTGCGATCTAAATTTAGAACGCGCTGGCGAAATACTTTTAGAGGGCGAAGAAATTGCCCTAACCAGTGATTTAGATGCGGTTCTAGCAGACCCTAACATCGACATTGTTGATGTATGTCTGCCTCCACATTTGCACTACCCAGTGACTAAACAAGTGCTAGAAGCTGGCAAACATGCCATTTGCGAAAAGCCCCTTGTTTGCTCACTTGAAGAGGTCGATAAATTAATTGCGTTGACCCAAGAAACTGGCAAAAAACTTTTCCCAGTCTTTCAATATCG
>NVRK02000094.1 GCA_002400845.2 Hyphomicrobiales bacterium | reverse complement strand
GCCATTTGACCAAGCACGTATGCCGCGCATATGGTCCCCATCAACACTAATTTTCGCAGTGTTGGTTATGTCAACGGCTTCACCTAACTCACCTGATATCCAATGCCCTGATGTGGCAGCAATACCGCCTGTGCCGCCATTTGAGTTACTAACATTAATTGCGCCCGAATTTGTGATCGAAATTTCGCCATTGCCAAGCGCTTTAATACCCGCCTCGGCGACATCAATGATACCCGAATTGGTAATGGTGATTTTATCTTCTGCAAGGGCGGCAATGCCCATTGAGTGACTGTTTAAATTTCCAGCAGAATCGGCATGCGCGATGATGTTACCGCTGTTTGTGATTGTAACGTTTAATTGTGTGGTATCAGCGAGTGTTGCGAGCGGAGTAAAAACATCAGTTCCCCCCCCATAACCATCTGTATACTCAATCTCTAAGCCATTTACAGCAAGGCCGATTATCCCAATGTGGCCAATATACAAACGATGCTCACCATATTTATAAGCATCACCATAAGAATCACCATTTAGACTAATATCCCCAGTGTTATTTACAGTCGTACTACCACCCGTTAGCGTACCTTTTTCAATAAAGTCATCATCCTCATCATTACCTTGGTCAGTAAAATCAAAGCTTCCAGCGATTGATACAGCGTCTATGCCAATCGCGGCAGATAAATCACCCGTATTGGTAACTGTGGCAAAACTACCTGCGACTTCAATTGCCCAAATAGCATCGCTAATATTACCATGGTTTTCTACAGTTGCACCCTCAAGGCCAATTGCAGAAATACCGTCAAATTGATTATAATTATGGTAGTCACCCATACCATCATCTAAACTGGAAACGGTTAGGTCTCCCGCATTTTTAACAGTTACTTGGCCATAAGCGCGTGTTTCAATTGCAGTATCTGCGGCACTTATTGCGCCTGTATTATCAACAGTCGCATCGCCTTCGGCATTAACTTTTATGCCATTCCAACCTTCACTTTTAAGATTGCCCGAATTTGTAACATCAACATTTATGCCAATTGCCGCAATAGCATCGCCCGGCGCTTGTATATAGCCAGAGTTAATAAGCGTTACATCTGCAGTAAGGGTTTCTGAATCCATGTCAGCTGACGCGATGAGAATACCGCGATCTGAGCCAAAGATACCAACTTCGTTGTCAACAGTTAGATCATTCGTACCTACGATCGTTATAACAGGGCTTTGATTGCCGGAAGGTTCTGTAGTGTATTCGCCCACCAAATCATAATGGCCGCCACCTTGATGCAAAGAATCGCCTGGATTTTTAGTCACTTCTTCGACAAGAAAATCAATAGCGTCTTGGCGCTCTAAATTACCATCTTTATCGACTTTTGTTCGCAACTCTGCACGGAAACTTGCAACTTCTTGAGCTGACCAAGATTTTGGCAATGCACGCAAAAGTTCCGTGCTGGAAACAGGCGCATTTTCATCAGTAGAATTACCCTCTTCATCATTAAATAAGTACGAAGCTTGATAGACAGCGGGCAATGCTTTTAAAAAATCTTCTTTGGATACGGTACCATCTGGCGCTAAATCATCACCAAGGAGCTGTACCAATAGCACTGCTTCAGCAGAATCTGATGGATCATCATCTATACCGTCGTTGCTGCTCAATGCGGCATAAAAATCGTTGACGTTTAAATTGCCGTCAGCATTGGTGACAGAGTTCACCAATTCAGCTGCAGTCATGTCACCATTTTTAATGGTCACGTTACCCACATCGCCGCCAAAATCCTGATTAATAGACGAATATTCGTTATCTATAGTGGAAGTTGCGCCATTAATGGTAACTTTAATATTTGCAGGCTCAATTGGCTTTTCTTGCGCTATCGCTACTGAACTTATGGAAAGCGCAGTCCCAAGTGCAAAGGCTCTTAATACGCCAAACCCAAGTGAAGTCGTCGCAAGATATTTTGATTTATTCATTACAGTCCCCAAACAGTCCCCAAAACCCCAAAAACACCCCCAATCTATAGGAGTCTAACAACCACAAATCTAGCTATGGTTGAATTTATAGTGCTTAGATAGCAAACTTATACTTTACAATCAACTGGGAAAAAACCGATCTGAACAGATATAGTTAATGGAGCGACTTAGTCTATTTCGATAAGTTTTTGAGAAATTGCGATCGTTAGAGCGTGTTCGCGTGTTTTTGCGCCCAACTTTAATTTGGCCGCCGCGATGTGTTTATCAACAGTCTTTACACTAATTGAAAACTCTTCTGCTATTGCCGCCGCTCGCAAACCTTTTGATAATAGTTTCAAGCAAGCGAGCTCTCGCTGTGTTAATTTGGCCATTCTTTTTTCCCTTACCCCAGAGCGATTTATAAATGGATAGCCACAACTTATCCATGGGTAAAAGCACCCCACACAACCAGAAAATACAATTCTAGCAAGTAAAGCACGCATAAAAGACAATAATACTGCAATCAGTACATGAATTATTCTTATAATATTTTTGGATTTTTGTAAAAAATGGTGCCCGAGGGTAGATTTGAACTACCGACACGCGGATTTTCAATCCGCTGCTCTACCCCTGAGCTACTCGGGCACATTATGCTTGAAATATTTTGAATAAAACCAGCATTGGGTGTGCGCGTTATAGGGCCAACCTGCCCCACTGTCCAGTATCTTAAACGCGAAAACTGTAAAAAAAAATTAGATGGTAAATATGGTCTTCATCAATTGATTTTACACACATAAATTTCGTTATTAATCTTCACTCATGCCATAATCGTTTTCAACAATAGGAATGCTATAAACTTCACTAAACCAACGATTTAGATCTACGTCTTGGCAACGCTTAGAGCAAAATGGATAAGCATCTCTTGAAGATTTATGCGCACAATTTGGGCACTTAACAGGTTTGCGTAATGGCGTCACATTAGCAGTTGCGCTAGCACGTGCGGATTGTTGTTGATCGTCTGTCATTTGGCTAATTTTCCCATCCCCAACGCTTAGGCCTGATTCACCCAATCATAATGCACTGGATAGCCTTCACCTGTTAGCAATGAAATTGTCTCATATAGAGGCAATCCGACCACATTGGTGTAAGAGCCTGCCAATTTAACAACAAACGAACCAGCAAGGCCCTGAATGGCATATCCGCCTGCTTTGCCACGCCATTCGCCAGAAGCAAGGTAAGCTTCCATTTCTTGACGCGAAAGGCGTTTAAACCGTACTCTTGTTTCTACCAAACGGTGGCGCATAGCGCCTTTTGGGGTAACAAGCGTAATACCCGTGTAAACTCTGTGAGAACGTCCAGATAAAAGACGCAGACACCATGATGCCTCATCTAACATTTCTGCTTTTGGAAGCACGCGACTGCCGACAGCCACAACCGTGTCTGCCGCTAGAATGAGGCTGCCCTTCATCTCTTCAGAGCGTTCTACGTTTTCCATAGCGACTTCGGCTTTTAATTTTGCCAAGCGTTTTGCTAACGAGCGAGGTGCTTCAGATTTTAAGGGCGTCTCATCGACATCTGCTGGCGAAAGAAAATCTGGTTCAACACCTGCTTGTTGCAACAATTGCAACCTGCGGGGTGACCCAGACGCTAACACCAATTTTGGACGACCTAACATGACGCTCTCTTAATCGCTTATTTGAAACGATAAGTAATACGACCCTTAGACAGATCGTAAGGAGTCATTTCAACCAAGATTTTATCACCAGCCAACACGCGGATACGGTTTTTACGCATACGCCCTGCTGTATGTGCGATAATTTCATGATCGTTATCCAGTTTTACCCGGAAAGTTGCATTGGGCAATAGTTCTACGACTACGCCTTCAAATTCAAGAATTTCTTCTTTTGCCATTCGCTCACTTCATATTGTTACAAAACTGTGCGGAAACTATATCAGCCAAGGCCGTTTGTGAACCGCAAACAGTGTTTGAGTTGTATTTTTTTTAATTTTGCAAATTATTGGAATTCCAATTGCTTATTCGCAGAATCTCGATTTAATCTTGTCTTCAAGCGTATTGCGCACTTTTCGAAAAGAATCCAGCACTTGTTCTCTATTACCTGCCACTTGTGCGGGATTTTCGGTAGGCCAGTACTCTATTTCGCAATTTTCGTCCCTAATTGCCTCTAAAGTCACATGATGGGCTTGCGGTGTTAGGGTAACGATTAGATCAAATTCACTTAAATCAAAGTCAACTAAATCTTTAGATTCATGAAATTCGAAGCCTATACCGCGCTCTTGCATGATAAAGGGCATAAACGGGTCTACATAGCCAGCTTGCGCGCCAGCTGATTGAAATGTGGTGCTTGTTCCACAAATATCTCTTGCCAAATACTCTGCCATTGGCGAGCGAATGGCATTCATATTGCAAACGAATAAGACAGAACTTGGTTTTGAAGTTTCACTCATATCAAAATCACCCCTTTATCCGCGCCATTATCCGCGCCAATGCAGTACGCAAATCAGCGTGAAGAGCCGACGAGCCGTGGTGAAATCTATTTCAATTTTTCCATTCAATCTGTCCTGCAAAATTTCAGAACCTTCATTGTGAATACCGCGCCTTCCCATATCAATCGCTTCGATTTGGGCCGGTGAAAGCGTTCTAATGGCTTCGTAGTAGCTTTCGCAGATTAAAAAATAATCTTTAATGATTTTCTTAAAAGGCGACAATGACAATGCATGCGTGATTACAGGCTCGTCATCTTCGCGCGTGATGTTAAATACCAAACGCTTTTCAACCACAGACAATACAAGTTTATAAGGGCCACCTTTTTCGTCACCAACAGGTGCAAAAGCATTCTCCTCAATCAGATCAAAAATCGCAACAGCACGTTCGTGCTCAATATCTGGCCTAGATCGCTCGAAAGAATCTCCATCAAGTGAAACATCTACAAGCTTTTTATTTATTGACTGCTCAGACACGTCTTTTCCCGCACTACTAATTTAACGATTTCATTATCGATTCATTCTGATTGAAACAGATCGACCGTGTGCTTGCAATCCTTCACTCGTCGCTAATGTGACCGCTGCTGGACCAATTTTTGCCAATTGGTCTGGTCCGCACTTTAAAATAGAGGTGCGCTTCACAAAATCGAGCGTTGAAAGCCCCGAAGAAAATCTTGCAGAACGCGCTGTGGGCAATACATGGTTTGAACCACCGACATAATCCCCAATGGCTTCTGGCGTATAGCGGCCCAAAAACACTGCGCCTACATTTCTGATTTTATCAAAAATGGCTTCAGGATTTTGCGTCGCAATTTCTAAGTGCTCAGCGGCAAATTGGTTCGCTAACTCAATTGCCTCAACCATGCTTGGCACTACAATAATGGCGCCAAAATCTTCCCATGATTTAGAAGCAATTTTTGCACGCGGTAAAGTTTTTAACTGGCGGAGTACCGCTTCTTGAACCGCATCTGCAAGGTCTTTTGAATCTGTGATTAAAACAGACTGCGCACTAACATCGTGTTCAGCTTGGGCAAGTAAATCTATGGCCAACCAATCTGGATCATTGTCACTATCGGCAATGATTAAAATTTCTGATGGGCCTGCAATCATGTCGATGCCCACAACACCAAACACTTGACGTTTTGCAGTTGCAACAAAGGCATTGCCTGGACCAACAATTTTATAAACGGGTTCAATGGTTGCAGTACCATAGGCAAGCGCTGCAACAGCTTGCGCACCGCCAATGCGGTAAATTTCATCTACACCGGCAAGGTCAGCTGCCGCTAAAACCAACGGATTAATTTTGCCATTAGGGGTTGGCACAACCATTACAATACGCTCGCACCCAGCAACTTTTGCAGGCACCGCGTTCATAAGAACTGAACTTGGATAGCTCGCAGTGCCACCAGGCACATAAAGGCCAACCGCTTCAATTGCGGTCCATCGTGAACCCAATTCAACACCGCTTGCATCGGTATAATAATCGTCTTTTGGCAACTGGCGTTCGTGATGCGATTTAATACGATCACGCGCCAAAGTGAGCGCTTCTAATTCTTCAGAAGATACTTTGCTTTTTGCTTCTTCAATTTCATCTTGAGTGATGCGCAGTTCATCTGCCGTAATTGACATAAAATCAAATTTTTCAGTCAGCTCTAACAAAGCATCGTCACCGCGTTCACGAACAGCAGTCACAATTTCACGCACAATATTGTCTACATCAACGCTTGCTTCGCGCTTTGCACCTAATAAAGTTTGAAATGACTTTGCAAAATTTGCATCTGTGTAATTTAACGACTGTGCCAAAAGGCGCTCCTGAAAACTTATAATTTCTTATGATGGGTGATTTGGAACAGAGGAAGCTGCCCATGATGACTGCATATCAGCAAATTGGGCTTCTATACAATCGACTTCTAGTCGAATAGCGACTTCGGCTTTTTTGCCGCTATCACTTGAAAACACCAATTCTACAATTCCGCTTGGTTCACTTGTCGTTTCAAAACGTATCGCCAGTAATGACAAAACCATTTGTTTAGCAATTTGGTTGATACCAGTACTTGAAACCGATTTGACCTGCTGAAAATGTAATACAGCACGACGGCGTTCTGGAATGGATTTTTTGCCTACAGATTTTTCCCACACAAAACGGTTCATTTCTAAAACAAACCTATTTTCGTTCGCGGAAAAATTGATGTCGCCAATTTTTAGAACTGCGTCTTGGCAATAGGCTGAAAGAATATTTAAATCTTCCACGTCCATTGCCATCAGTTTTGCGCGTTTTTCTGTCATGCTAAAATTCCGTCATGTAAAATGTTAAAGCTAATGCTCAATCCCAGTACAGCCTTGAGTTAAGAAACCACCGTCTAAAATACAAGGCTTAACTACAAGGTTTAACTACAAGGCTTATTCGCAATTTAACACTAAAGAGCGGCTTTAGCTTGATACACGCTCAATTTTAGCACCACAAGCCGTTAGCTTTTCTTCCAAATGCTCAAAGCCACGGTCCAAATGGTATACGCGGTTTACAGTTGTATCGCCATCTGCAACCAAACCCGCAATAACCAGAGAGACTGAAGCGCGTAAATCTGTTGCCATAACTTGCGCGCCAGTTAACACGCATGGGCCTTTTATAACCGCCGTTTTACCTTCAAGGTCAATATTAGCACCAAGACGCACTAATTCTTGAACATGCATGAAGCGGTTTTCAAAAATGTTTTCAGTGATGCGACTTTCGCCATCTGCCATTGTCATCAGCGCCATAAATTGAGCTTGCAAATCTGTTGGAAAACCCGGGAATGGTTCGGTACCCACATCAACAGGTTTAAGGGCTGCACCATTGCGTGTTACGCGCAAGCCTTCATTTGTTTCTTCAATACCAACACCAGCTTTAACCAGCAAATCTAACGCAAAACGCAAATCATCAGGACGTGCGCCTTTTAACAATACATCGCCGCCAGTCATGGCAACGGCCATTGCATAAGTGCCAGTTTCAATACGATCTGGAAGAACCGTGTGCGTTGCACCATGCAGTTCTTTAACGCCTTCAATTGTAAGTGTGCCTGAACCAATGCCAGAAATTTTTGCACCCATTGCATTTAAGCAATTAGCAAGATCACCAATTTCTGGTTCACGTGCGCAATTGCGCAAAATTGTTTTACCTTTTGCAAGTGTCGAAGCCATTAGCGCCACATGCGTTGCGCCAACAGAGACTTTGTTGAACGTAAAATCTACGCCAACAAGTCCGCCAGGGGCTTCTGCAATGGCATAACCATTTTCGATTTCAATCTTTGCGCCAAGTGCTGTTAAGCTTTCAAGGAACATATCGACAGGACGTGTACCGATTGCACAACCACCTGGAAGCGACACTTTAGCAACGTGCATACGCGCAAGTAGCGGTCCAATCACCCAAAAACTGGCTCGCATTTTAGAAACGAGTTCGTAAGGTGCTGTCGTATCGACAATTTCTTCTGCGCGAAATGAAATATTACGGCCCTGCTGACCATTGTGATTGCGACGCTTACCTTCAACACGATAATCAACACCATGGTTGGTGAGAATGCGAATTAACGATTCTACATCTGCCAAATGAGGAACATTTTGCAATATCAACGGCTGAGATGATAAAAGCGATGCAATCATCAAAGGTAACGTCGCATTTTTTGCGCCAGAGATTGGAATTACACCGTTTAGCTTGTTACCGCCTGTTACGACAATACTGTCCATAATTTAAGTCCTTCTTTGGCCTTTAGCCAAATGTCCATACTTCGCCCGATTTACTAATGGTGTGCAATTTGTCTGCTGATAACAGCAAGATTATGTCACCAATATATATTAGAGCTTTCTTTAGACTAAACATCATTGCGCTTCAACAAATGGGTTACCGAACGGTTAATATTGATTATTAACGCCGCTTTTGCCTACTTGGTTTTATGTTACGCATTTAGGTTAGCTTGTTTTTACTGTGGGTTTCTTCTCAATTTCTGATTTTCTAATCAAAACAGCACTATTAGCATCACTTTTTATGGTTCTAACGACTGCTTTGCGCTTTTTAAGGTTGTCACGCAGCGCTTTTTTACGCCGCTCAACTGCCTGCGCGTCTTTTGGTGATCTGGGGTTCATAATAGCGTTCCAACTAACAAACGAGTTTATGACAAACCCGTTTGGGCAAGCCTGTTTGTTTTTCAAACATATAATAATTGAGGGGATTAATGCCTCATATGCGAATAATAATCAATCTGTGATATTTAACGCTTATTAGGTCAAAATTATGGAATGAAATACGAAATTATACAAAGCTAACTTCTTTCCCACTCGGTTTATCCTATTTTCCCTTGCAACGGGGTTTGCCTTATGTCAAAACCCACGCGATTTGATAGGTTTTTCTAATCTATAATGGCTGGGTAAATTCTGGCAACATTCAAATCTTGGCTGCCGTAGCTCAGTGGTAGAGCACTTCATTGGTAATGAAGAGGTCGAGGGTTCAATTCCCTCTGGCAGCACCATTAAAGACTCGAAAGTATTGAATATATTTTCTTATTTTTAAATAAAAAATTTTCCAGAATGCTATAAGAGCTCTTCGCGCTGGTGCGCCCGCAAACGGGTTGCGGTTGGCTTACATTTTCCAGAATGCTATAAGGTGGAAAAAGCTTGCGCAAAGAACCGTTAAGTTGCGGTTGGCTTACATTTTCCAGAATGCTATAAGATTGAACTTAAAGAAATCTAATGGTTACATGTTGCGGTTGGCTTACATTTTCCAGAATGCTATAAGTGCGAAGATTTGCGTAACTCAGGTCCGAGTGTTGCGGTTGGCTTACATTTTCCAGAATGCTATAAGTGATTTAGAAATGGCACTAAAGCTTCCTCTGTTGCGGTTGGCTTACATTTTCCAGAATGCTATAAGCGAAAAGGTCAGCGCCTCTAAGGTCTGCGCGTTGCGGTTGGCTTACATTTTCCAGAATGCTATAAGTAGAAAAAAAGATTGGGCAGAGTTTAAGAAGTTGCGGTTGGCTTACATTTTCCAGAATGCTATAAGGCAGGCGATGGCAGTTCTCCCAATGTTGCAGTTGCGGTTGGCTTACATTTTCCAGAATGCTATAAGATCTAAATATGGCCTATCCCAATTCCATGTGTTGCGGTTGGCTTACATTTTCCAGAATGCTATAAGCCGAAATCTGCGCGTTATTATTGCAGTTGAGTTGCGGTTGGCTTACATTTTCCAGAATGCTATAAGAGTTTTGACCCCCGTACCGCCGCCGCCTTCGTTGCGGTTGGCTTACATTTTCCAGAATGCTATAAGCGCCAACTTGGTTTAACCGCAAGAGCTGGAGTTGCGGTTGGCTTACATTTTCCAGAATGCTATAAGGGCGAACAATGCCACTACATCGCTCTTGGCGTTGCGGTTGGCTTACATTTTCCAGAATGCTATAAGTGGTGAATAAGCGTTTTAGAAAACTCTTCAGTTGCGGTTGGCTTACATTTTCCAGAATGCTATAAGGTGCGCCAAAGTTGAACCCACACTATCAAAGTTGCGGTTGGCTTACATTTTCCAGAATGCTATAAGATTGCTCTGCAGGCGCGTATTATAGACATAGTTGCGGTTGGCTTACATTTTCCAGAATGCTATAAGGCCTCGCAGTGTAATATATTGATATTAAGGGCTTTTTTTGGTTTGTTAAAAACTAAAAAGGGCTCTTTTTTCATCAAAATAACGCCAATTGCTCTGGATTTTTGAGCGAATCAGCTCGCCGTTTTCCACGAAAACACACAATGTTTGCGTATTGTTTGTCGGTAAATTGCAAAACGTCTATTTTCCCTTCTGCCGGAACACAGGCCTCAATTTTGCGTATAATAGATTCTACGGCCTCTTTGCCAGATGTATGTTTAACATACACCGAAAACTGTGCCATTTCAAATCCAGTATCCAGTAAAAAATCTCTAAACTGTGTATACGCGCGCCTTTCTTCTGGCTCTGTCGTTGGTAGGTCAAATAATACCATAATCCACATTAGCCTATATCCACTTAAATAGGTGTTGTTGTTATTGCTCATTTGTTGTTTGCTTTTGTTTTGCTATGCTTAACGGCATTGGCGCTGTGGGAAGTTCTAGTTTTGTCTTTTCTCCCATATACACATCCACAAGAGACTGCGCCAAACGGTCGAGACACAATTGAAGCGGGCTTGCGCCATGTACACTTTGTAAATCTAAAGACAGAACTTTTACCAATTCTGTTTTAGTTTCTTTTGTTAACTCAAGTGTTTGAGATTTCTCTAAATTATTGGCACATTGCAAAACTGTGTGGTCGACAAAAGGACGAAAAGGTTCCATTAAGTCATCGGCTAAACGCAGCGCATCTCCCCTGCTTTGATGCTGTATAGATAGGGATGGGTGCAGGCCTGCGGCTAAAATTGACCTTGCAGCGGCGGCGCGTAAAACAATGTAACCATAATTTAGCGCGGCATTAAGCCCTTCTTCTTGGCGATCTCGTTTAAAACCCTTTCCCATTAAACGTGACCAATAACGCCTTGCTGCTTGCGCTTCTAAATTATCAGGATCACCAGAGCGGACTCTCTTAGCCATTGCGGTTAGATCGTCTGAATTTTTCAAATGTGCATTTAAAATTGCGCTTTGATTTTGAATTTTACATTTAATCAAATCTGCCCATAATCGCTTTAACAACGGTTTTTTTGCCACCGCTTGAGCCTGCATGTGCAAACCTTGTTGGTGATGGCCTTCGATAGGCCAAATTACACAGGCTGGGGCCTGATTGCTGCCACATATAATAATGGGTGCGTTATTTTCGGCTAAGCGCACGCAAATATTGGCCGAAAAACTTGTGCCGTATCCGCGTATAACAAGGCCAGCAATGTCGTCTAGCGCTACTTTTCCAAGTGTTT
>NVRK02000093.1 GCA_002400845.2 Hyphomicrobiales bacterium | reverse complement strand
TTTAGATGAGGTTGGTGAGGGCCGTGTGCGTGATGTTGTGATCCAAGGTAACGATATTTCGGGTACCTATAATGATAATAGTGGTAGCTTTGAAACTTATGCTCCATTTGATCCGGCGCTTATTAGTAAGCTTGAGGATAAAGGCGTTACTATAAATGCTGAGCCATTGGATCAAGGCGGTGGCTGGGGTTCAATTCTTTCTATGTGGCTTCCGATGTTTATCATTTTGGGTGTGTGGATATTCTTCATGCGTCAGATGCAAGGGTCTAATGGCAAGGCTATGGGGTTTGGTAAGTCGAAAGCTAAAATGTTAAACGAAACGGCTGGTAAAGTTACATTTGATGACGTTGCTGGTGTTGATGAAGCCAAGGAAGATCTTGTTGAAATTGTTGAATTTTTGCGTAATCCACAAAAGTTCCAACGCCTTGGTGGTAAAATGCCTCACGGGGTGTTGTTGGTAGGTCCTCCAGGTACTGGTAAAACACTAATAGCGCGTGCTGTTGCTGGTGAAGCTGATGTGCCATTTTTTACAATTTCTGGTTCAGACTTTGTTGAGATGTTTGTGGGTGTTGGTGCAAGCCGCGTTCGGGATATGTTTGAGCAAGCTAAAAAGAATGCACCTTGCATTATCTTTATTGATGAGATTGATGCTGTTGGGCGTCATCGTGGTGCTGGTCTTGGCGGGGGTAATGATGAGCGTGAGCAAACCCTAAATCAATTGCTTGTTGAAATGGATGGTTTTGAAGACAATGAAGGCGTGATTTTGATCGCAGCTACAAACCGTCCTGATATTTTGGACCCTGCATTGTTGCGTCCAGGTCGTTTTGATAGGCAAGTGGTTGTATCCAATCCAGACATCGTTGGTCGTGAGGCTATTTTGAAGGTTCATATTCGTAAAGTGCCTTTGGCACCAAATGTAGACTTGAAAGTAATTGCGCGTGGTACGCCTGGGTTTTCGGGTGCTGACCTTATGAACTTAGTGAATGAGGCAGCCTTGCTTGCCGCACGCCGCGAAAAACGTGTTGTAACTGCGCAAGAATTTGAAGACGCAAAAGACAAAGTGATGATGGGTGCTGAGCGCCGTTCAATGGTTATGTCTGAGGAAGAAAAGAAAAATACGGCCTATCACGAAGCAGGCCATGCTTTGGTCGCTATTACTGTTCCGTCTTCTCATCCTGTTCACAAGGCAACCATCATTCCGCGTGGCCGCTCGTTGGGTATGGTTATGCAATTGCCTGAGCGTGATGAAATTTCCATGACATATGAGCAAATGACATCTCGACTTGCTGTTATGATGGCGGGCCGAGTTGCTGAAGAACTTATTTTTGGCAAGAAGAATGTGACCTCTGGTGCACAATCTGACATTGAACAAGCGACACGACTTGCGCGTGCGATGGTCACGCAATGGGGATATTCTGAGAGACTTGGAAAAGTTGCGTATGGTGAAAATCAGCAAGAGATTTTCCTTGGCCACTCAGTTGCACAGACAAAAAATGTTTCTGAAGAAACTGCTCATATAATAGACGAAGAAGTTCGTAGATTGGTTGATGATGGTTTTAAGGATGCTAAACGTATTCTTACAAAACGCAAAAAAGACCTTGAAATCTTGGCTCAAGGCTTGATTGAGTATGAAACTTTGTCGGGTAAGGAAATTGACGAATTACTTGCGGGTAAACTGCCTTCGCGTGACCTTGGCGATGATACGCTTCCACCTCGCGGTGGGGCTGTTCCCAAATCTGGTAAGAAAACAGCTAAACCAAAAGGTAAAAAGGGTAGTGCTGGTAGCACTAAGCCTCAGCCACAATCTTAAAATTTGAAAATGGCTAAAATTGTAAAGTCTCAATTTGGTTTTAAGATGCGTAACTAATTTGAAAAGAGAGCCTTTGGGCTCTCTTTTTTTATCGGGATTTAAATTAGCATCTATAAATGTTTGTTAATTTATTGGGCCTAAAACTGTATAGAGATTAACTATAGTGTTTAGATTTTACTGCGCGTTTGTTTCAATATGATATAATCTGTGTGTTTAGAACTACGCTAATCTGTAGTAAATTGTGATAATTATGTGCGGCAACAAACTTTTTGGGGAAGATTTGTTATGTGGAAGAAGTTTCTATGAGTAAGCGATATTTTGGTACCGATGGCATTCGTGGACAAGCTAATGCGTTTCCGATGACTGCTGAAATTGCAATGAAGGTTGGAATGGCAGCTGGTGTTGCTTTTCGCCGTGGTGAATATAGACACCGTGTTGTTATTGGCAAGGATACGCGTCTTTCTGGATATATGATTGAAAATGCACTTGTGGCTGGTTTTACATCAGCAGGTATGGATGTATTTCTACTAGGCCCTGTGCCAACGCCAGCCGTTGCTATGTTAACGCGCTCAGTTAGAGCGGATATTGGCGTAATGATTTCTGCTTCTCACAATGGCTTTCAAGATAATGGCATTAAATTATTTGGGCCAGATGGTTATAAATTATCAGATGAGCTGGAAAGCAGAATTGAATCTCTGATTGATGAAGACCTTTCATCTGAGTTGGCTGGACCAAAAGATTTAGGCCGTGCAACACGGCTTGATGGCGTAACAGACCGTTATGTTGAATTTGCTAAACGTACTTTGCCTAGATCATTGTCACTTGATGGTGTGCGTATCGTTGTTGATTGTGCAAATGGCGCTGCCTATAAAGCTGCGCCTCAAGCATTGTGGGAATTGGGTGCAGAAGTGATTACCATAGGCAATGAACCTAATGGATTTAACATCAATCGCGATTGTGGCTCGACTGATACGGCTGAATTAAAACGCAAAGTACATGAGACAAGAGCCGATATTGGTATCGCATTAGATGGTGATGCCGATCGTGTTATTATTGTTGATGAAAATGCTAATGAAATTGATGGCGATCAATTGATGGCAGTGATTGCTGATTATTGGCATAGCACTTCGCGCCTATCTGGCGGTGGAATTGTTGCAACCGTAATGTCCAATTTAGGGCTTGAACGCTTTTTAGGTGACAATGGCTTAAGTCTTGCGCGAACTAAAGTTGGCGACAGACATGTTGTTGCGCATATGCGCGCAAATGGATTTAACCTTGGTGGTGAGCAATCTGGCCATATGGTTATGTCGGACTTTACGACAACAGGCGACGGTCTTGTTGCTGCATTGCAAGTTATGGCGGTTATTAAATCGACTAATAAGCCAACAAGTGAAGTGTGTAATAAATTTGAGCCAGTACCTCAATTGTTGAGAAATGTTCGTTTTTCAGGTGGCGCACCGCTCGAAGATGCTTTGGTCAAAGAAGCGATTAGCGACGCTGAAAGTCAGCTGGGTAATTCGGGGCGTTTGGTTATTCGTCCATCTGGAACTGAGCCATTGATTAGAATTATGGCAGAAGGCGACGACAAAGCTTTAGTTCACAAACTGGTTGGTGATATTGCAAATGTCGTAGAAAAAGCCGCCGCTTAGTTTACTAAAACACTAATTTTATAAAAGCCTCCGTCGAAAAACGGGGGCTTTTTTTATGGGTGTTTTATTTTGTTTATTTTGCTAACAGCGTTGTAATTGCGCTTTGTTAAGTTTGAATTAACCATTTTTTTTAACCTTAATAATTACGGTTAATTACCTTTTAACCATTCTGAGTCATTGTGGGTTTGAGAAAAATATAGTTCCGCATGAGCGGATACTTGTCGACAATAATGGGGCAAATCGAAAGGCAGTTGTAATGTACAACTTTAAACATATTAGTATTGCGTCATTGGCCTTGGCTATAACGACACCTTTATCTAATGCAGCAGATTTAATAGATCCACCTTATGTTGAGGTGATACCTGAAGTGACGCATATCGAAGCCGCAAGTGGTTGGTATTTGCGCGGCGATGTGGGTTTCGCTCATATGAGTGTCTCTCATGTGGATAGACAATTATCTTATGTCGATACTGGCACAGGAGATGTTGTTTATAGCATCGATAATTTTAGTTCTGCCAATCTGGATGAATCTTGGGTGATCGGTGGTGGTATTGGCTATCAGATCAATAGTACTTTTCGTTTCGATGGTACAATTAAGCACGTATTTGATGCAGATTTCACAGGTGATTCTTCAACCAGTGGTTCTGGATATTTATGTGAAATCTTTGATGGCATAGCTGACCCAGATGGAAGCACTTGTACATCGGTCGATACTACGACATTTTCTGCGACTATTGCTATGGCAAACTTTTATGCTGATTTAGGAACCTTTGCAGGCTTTACGCCATATGTTGGTGCTGGTCTTGGTGGTGCTCATACACATTGGAGTGATCTAAAGAATGACACTCAGTGTGATGACAGTACTGACTGCGTGAATGGCAGTGTGGATTATAATACAGATTTTGACGGGATTCATGGCCGTAAGAATGGCTGGCGTTTTGCTTATGCAGCACATGCTGGTTTGTCATACGATTTAACAACAAATTTGAAAATTGATGCAGGCTATTCATTCACCCATATTTCAGGTGGTGACATGTTTGGTTTTGCAGATGGTTCTGGCGTTCAGGGGCATCATGGGGACATCAAATTACATGAGGTGCGCGCAGGTCTGCGTTATAGTTTCAATTAATATGATGAATTTTAATTACTGAGTAGCTGGCAAGGGGCTAGCCAACATTTTGTAAGAGAGTTTTATTATGCGTTTATTATTTACGACATCTGTGGTGTTTGCAATTTGTGCAAGCGTTGGGCAAGTGAATGCTGCCGATATGAACAATCCATATGGATATGGTCAAAACGGTGCTGGTGGTTATGGGACAACTAATGGCGGGTCTGGTGGTTACGGTTATGGTAACGGCGGGGCTGGTTATGGTGGCCAAGGCGGTTCTGGTTATATGGGCATTCGCGGCACAAAATCTGGTGATTGCTATCAACTAAATAAAAGCAGAAGCTTTTTCGATATATTTAAAAGAAAACGCAGTAATAATTTTAGCTTAAATTGCCAAGACTATAATGGTGCTGGTGGTTATGCAGGTCACGGTACACGTGGACACGCTGGCAATGTCGCTCATGCTGCTGGTTCTGGTAACGGAACTGGTCACGGTGCTGGCGTTGGTTTCGGTCATAGTGCAGGTGCCAATGGTTCAGCTCATGGAGTTGCTGGTTCTGGACATGGCGCTGGCAGCGGTGGTCATTCACATGGATCTACGCATGGTTCAGCTCATGGCGCTGGTGGTCTTGCTGGTAATGGTGCTGGTGGTTCTGGCAGTCATGATGGGGCTGGAAACAGCACTAATGGGCACGTGCATAATGGTCATGGGATTAATATGCGCGGATCAATTGGTTCTGGTGGACACGGAGTAGGTGGCCATGGTGCAGGCCGTCGTGCTGGCGGCTATGGCGCTGGAGGATTTGGTGGTTATGGTGCTGGTGGTTATGGCGCTGGTGGGGCATCTGCTGGTATTGGTGGTTATGGTGCTGGTAGAGCGTCAGCAGGTTATGGTGGCTTTGGTGCTGGTGGGGCATCGGTTGGCCTCTCTGTTTCAGGTGGCAATTCTGTAAGCGGGTCGGGTAGTTATGGCGCTAGTGGATCTGGCAGCTATGGCGTTGAAGTTTCTGGCGGTTATGGGGTTAACGGAAATTATGATGGTTACGGTTCAGGCTCATTTGGTGCTGGATGGTATTTGCGCGGTGATGTAGGTTTCGCAAGTTTGAACCTTAGTAAAGTTGAAAAACAAGTTTCTTATATAGATTCAGTTTCTGGTGATATCGTTTATGATGGTGGAAGTTTTTATTCTTCTGAACTAGACAGTTCTTGGACGATTAGTGCAGGTTTGGGCTATCAAGTTTCAAACTCATTGCGTGTTGATGCAATCTTAAGCCACATTGGCGAAGTAGATTTTAAAGGGGATTCATCGACTTCTGGTTCTGGCTATTCTTGTAACTTAATCGATGGGCAA
>NVRK02000092.1 GCA_002400845.2 Hyphomicrobiales bacterium | reverse complement strand
CGTGATTTTTCATAAGCATCGGTTGTTGCATTGGATAGAAAATGTAAGCCGCGATGAACGTTTGAATATTCATCTTCATAAACATGAGAAACAGCATCAATAACGGCGCGTGGCTTTTGACTAGAGGCCCCATTGTCTAAATAGACAAGCGGCTTACCATGAATTTGACGCGACAGAATTGGAAAATCTGCGCGAATGGCTTCTAGGTCATAACCGACGTTTGGATCGATGTTTGTTCCACTGCTAAGCATTTATATCCAACCAATTTTCAATACGTGCGTTTAGGCTTTCACCTAATTTTTCATTGTCTAAATCTTCAAATACTTCTTCGACAAATGCTTTTACCAAAAGGCCGCGAGCCACTTTTTCAGAAATACCACGTGCGCGTAAATAGAATAAGTGATTTTTATCAATGTCAGTTACGGTTGCACCGTGGCCACACAAAACATCATCGGCGAAAATTTCAAGTTCTGGCTTTGCAGAAAAATCTGCGGCATCAGACAATAGCAATGTGTTGCATGCCATTTTCGCATCGGTCTTTTGAGCAATCTGCGAAACACGAATTTGGCCCTGAAAAACGCCCTTAGCATTCCCCGTCAAAACATTGCGGAACAATTCGTCTGCATTTGTATTTGGCGCATTATGTGCAAGCGTTGTCGTCACATCAATGTGCATGTTATCTGCAATAAGGTTTACGCCCTTAATGGTAACATTAGAGCCTTCGCCCTGCACTGCCATATGAATTTCTTGACGTACCAATTTGCCGCCAGAGTTTAAAACCAAAATGGTAAGATCGGTATTTTGCGCTAAGTGAATGTTTAATTGCGCAAGGCGTGTCGTTTCTGCGCCATGTTCTTGCATGATTACCCAAGTCACTTTGGCGTCTTTTGCAAGAGACAAATTAGAAACTGTATTTTGATGATTAGAAGCACCATCAGATGTGTGATGTTCAACAATTGTCGCGCTAGAACCTGCCCCTAAAGAAACAGCAAACCGAAGTGCAGAACTTGCACCACCCGAAACGTTATGCGCAAGAATGATTGGTTCATCAATGTGTTTGTTGGGCGCAATATCAATCACCACGCCATTGGCAACCAATGCTTCGTTAAGGTCACCAATAATGTTTGCATCAATAACAACATCAGCAGGAACAGGCGTTGGTGCGCCAAGAACAGAGCCCGTAACGCCAGCAGGAAACGCTCCGCCGGTGTGCGCATTGTTGGCAAAACTAATGGTCGCCCCATCAATTAACGCATCAACAGTTGTTGCTTCGCCAGAGTTAGAAGCCGCAGGAAAGCTTTTTAGCAAATTACGAAGATCTGTATAATGGAACGGCTCGACGCGGCGCGTTGGCAGGCCCTTATCCAAAATAGCAGTATTGGCGCCAGCACTTTTAAGCGCTGAAATAATACCCTCTTCAGCATCTGTTTTTTTAATTTGAACGTTCATCTAACTTACGCCACTTCTTTAATGACGTCGGCATAGCCATTTTCTTCAAGATGTAATGCAAGCGACTTGTCGCCAGATTTGATGATTCTTCCTTTGTACAACACATGCACGCTGTCTGGTACAATATGATCTAGCAAACGTTGATAGTGCGTTATTACTAAGAAACCACGCTCTGGTGTACGCAAAGCATTGACACCATCGGAAACAATTTTAAGCGCATCAATATCTAAGCCACTATCTGTTTCGTCTAACACGCAAAACTTTGGCTCAAGCAAAGACATTTGCAAAATCTCTGCACGTTTTTTTTCGCCGCCAGAAAAACCAACATTAAGGGGACGTTTCAACATTGTCATATCGATGCCAAGGTGCTGTGCAGCACCTTTAACTTTGCGAATAAAATCTGGTGTTGTTAGTTCGTCTTGACCGCGTGCTTTACGCTGTGAATTGAGAGCAGCTTTTAAGAAATTCATGGTTGGAACGCCTGGTATTTCCAGTGGATATTGGAATGCCAAGAACAAGCCAGCAACAGCGCGTTCATCTGGTTCCATTTCCAAGATGCTTTCACCGTTGAACAAGATGTCACCTTGGGTGACTTCATAGTCGCTTTTGCCAGCCATTACGTATGAAAGTGTCGATTTACCCGAACCGTTAGGCCCCATAATTGCAGCAACTTCGCCAGCTTTAACCGTTAGATTAACGCCGTTTAGGATCATTGTGTCCGTATCAGCAATTTTAACGTGTAGATTTTTAATTTCGATCATCAGTTTTCTCTTACGTTCTTCTCTTAATTTTCATCTAGTTGTCTTCTTTGAAATTTATTAAACTTGCTTCAAAAAATAAACGATTATTGTGTAAATCACCATTGTGAGTGCCGTGGTTATAAGTGACAATTTCCAACGGTTGGGCTTTTTACGTAGCAATACATAATAGTTAATTGCTAAAACTACCCCCGTAAAAACCGCAACTTGAATTGCAAATCCTGTAAAGTCCATTTTTAGCCAACGCTTCCCTCAAGCGAGATACCGATTAGCTTTTGCGCTTCTACCGCAAATTCCATTGGCAATTCTTGAATTACTTCGCGAACAAAGCCATTCACAATAAGCGCGATTGCTTCTTCTTCTGGAATGCCGCGCGCTTGGCAATAGAACAATTGATCGTCTGAAATTTTAGACGTTGTTGCTTCATGCTCTAGTTGTGCGGTTGAGTTTTTAGCCTCAATATACGGCACTGTATGGGCGCCGCATTTATCGCCAATCAACAAACTATCGCACTGTGTAAAGTTACGCGCATTGCTGGCTCTTTTATTAATCGACACTTGCCCACGATATGTATTAGACGATTTACCCGCAGAAATACCTTTTGAGATGATGCGCGACTTGGTATTTTTACCAAGGTGGATCATCTTGGTACCACTATCAATTTGCTGTGCGCCGTTTGAAACTGCGATTGAGTAAAACTCGCCTTGTGAACCGTCACCACGTAAAATGCAGCTTGGGTATTTCCAAGTAATGGCAGAACCTGTTTCAACTTGTGTCCATGATATTTTAGAATTATCACCACGGCAATCGCCACGTTTGGTCACAAAGTTATAAATTCCGCCCTTGCCGTTTTCATCGCCTGGATACCAGTTTTGAACGGTGGAATATTTAATTGTCGCATCTTCCATTGTGATGAGTTCAACCACAGCG
>NVRK02000091.1 GCA_002400845.2 Hyphomicrobiales bacterium | reverse complement strand
TGGAAACTGATTATTAGCAACATCATAGGTTTCAAATTGAAACCCTTGGCCAGCTAATAGTTGCTTAAACATTGCAGGATATTGACCAAACTCATCTGCCAATGGTTTGGGAACAAAGCCTGTTTGTAGAATGCCAATTTTCATAATGTTAAATCTCTCTCATGACGGAGACTATTGGTATATCAAAAATCCATATTCGCTGATTTATCAAAATGGTAGTTTAATTTGTCAATCAGGTTTTCCATGTTTTGAGTAGACGACATAGCTTTTTCATAAGTCCCATCTGAAGCCATTGGTAGGATTAGAGGTAAATTACTTTCTTGTATATATAGTCTCAACGGCTCTCTATTATCAGTCCATAAATGGTCGATGAAAGCTTTAATGGAATTAATAGCAATGTCCTCGTCCAAGTCGATCTCACCACTTAATGTAAATGGATTTTCGATGTTTTGGTGTTTCAACAATACGGGAACAGCTCCTGCAGCACTATGAAAACTAAAAGCCTCACCTTGCTTCCCAAATGATCCATGTGCCACAAAATTTCTCGATTGTCGCCTAATAGAAATTAAAGCATCCAAATGTTTTTTTGTAACATTATCGTTTATATCCAATGCTTTTTTAAATTTTTCAGTCCAGTTCTGGTTCGCTAAATTATCGACTTCAGCTCCAGTCAAGAGTTGTCTCTCTAGAATGGCGATATGAATAAAAATATGTTCGGTCCAACTAAAAAATGCCTCAATAGCGGCCTGAGCCAACCATTTAGATTCATTCCTAAGTTTTCGTGCGGGATAAGAAAATGTTGCAGATAAGTCTGATAATTTGTTGATTACGCATTCATCACGTCGATCAATAGCCTCTTGATATTTTTTTTCATATTCGCTCAGTAAAAATTTATATCGACCGTATAATTCAAGGCTGTGGTTTACAACATTTAGGCTAGGGTTTTTTACTGCTTCACTAGCTTTATACTCAAAAAATGGATTTGCAGCTTTTAAAGATTTTTGAATTAGATTTACAATCTCTTTTGCTTGCGTCTTTTGAGATTCTGCGTCGTGTGAAAAAATTCCGAGTCCAAATTTTCGATGTTCAATTAAGTATGCGATGCCTTTATAGTCTATAGTAACAGACCATGCGGTTTTCTCAAATTTCACATTGGTGTTGAAGCCTAATAATTCAACAAACAAAAAATATACAAGGTAAGGGGCAGGTAAAATCTGCCCTGTTATTGTTCTTTGAGCATTAAACAGAAACTCTTTATCTGCTTGTGTATTGTTATCGGTGGGTTTAATCGCTCCAATTGCCCGTAATGCGTTTTCTCTTACTAATGCTAATTCATTTGGTAAATCGCATTTGTCTTCAATAGCCATAGTGTGATTGAACTCCTTGGATGCAAATCAATAATAAATATTAGCCAGATGTTTTACCTTAAAAATGCAGTTTTTAAATGTTGCTTAGCTTATCTATTATCATTTATCGAGATTTAAAAACAATTCAAATCGCACGTAGATCGAAGCGAAGCTGAGTGATGCGCAAGATTTGAATAAAGAAAAAAGAACGCTCTCGGTGTTTTTGCAAAACGCCTGCCGCTTATTCAATTTATCGAGATTGTTAAACATTTTGCTTCGAGACTTGGCGCAAAAAGCAACCGAAGAGGTTGCCGAGCTATGCTCGTGCCTCGCAGACATTGAGCGAAGCGAAATTGTTGTAAGAGAAAAATTGGTGGAGCTAAGCGGGATCGAACCGCTGACCTCTTCGCTGCCAGCGAAGCGCTCTCCCAGCTGAGCTATAGCCCCACAATGTTCCGCATGTCTGGTTATGCGGTGTGACGAGTAACTCAAAGAGTTTCTCTAAAGGTGTAGTAAAAAATTAAGGGGCAAATCAGCCCCTCAAAAAACAAAGAGCGGTGTAAGCCCCTCAAGAGAATAAAGGGCGTTGTCGCCCTTTGAATACGTGTTGAAAACTAAAAACGTACAGCGTTTAACTGTCGTCTTCGTCAGACTTTGTAATAACAACACCAAGGCCGTCATCATCGTCATCATCTTCTAAGAAGTGATCGCTAGATTCAGCAGTTTCTTCTTCTTCATCGTCGTCGAGCTCAGTGCCTGGAATTTCAGGAACTTCGTCCTCAGCATCGTCAGAAGTTTTAATACCGTCATTATCAGAACCAGCGTCGTCTGCATCTTCCAGGCTAACCAATTGAACGGTATCATCGTCTTCTTCGTCTTCTTCGCTCTCTTCAGTTGGTTTAACTTCTTCTTCAGCTTCTTTTTCAGTAACTTTAGTCACCTTTGAAGGAGCCGCTTCTAAAAAGAATGAAAGCGGATATTCAGTGCCTGTATAAGGCGAGATAATTGGATCTTTATCCAAATCGTAAAATTTACGGCCAGTTTCGGGACATACCCGTTTAGTGCCAAGACCTTCTTTTGCCACGGAACAACCTCTTTGGTTTAAGTTATGGAATTGGGCTTCCCTTACCCCTCAAATGACCTCAAGTCAAAACTCTTTTGCAAAATTAATGTCGCAATCGTAATCTTTGTTGAAATTGGGCCAAAATATGGGTATTTTAGCCCTTAGAATATGTTTGACTTAAAGAATAACGAAATTGGTGACGTTTCAATTATCCTATGATACTAAACATCAAATAGTGAGGTGCCCTCACAAACCCAGTAATATCAGCACTACCCAAAATTGAGATCATAAATGTCCGCACACGGCTCTCCAGATTATAAAATGTCCCCAATGCAATCCAAAAAGGTTTTTTCGTTCAAGGGCGAGGCAACAATCCCAGGTGATAAATCTATTTCGCACCGATCGATGATATTTGGCGGCCTTGCAAGTGGCACAACTAAAGTGCGCGGGTTGCTAGAGGGCGAAGATGTATTGGCTTCAGCAAAAGCCATGCAAGCGCTGGGCGCAACCATTACCAAAGTAGGGAGCGGACCAGATAGTGAATGGATTATTCAAGGCGTAGGCAATGGCTTATTGCTTGCACCAAAAGACCCAATTGATTTTGGTAATGCTGGCACTGGATGTCGTTTGTTCATGGGCCTTTTGGGTTCTTACGATTTTGAAACCACTTTTATCGGTGATGCATCTTTGTCTTCGCGTCCAATGGGCCGTGTTTTAAACCCAATTGCGCAAATGGGAACGCAGATCATTGCCCAAGTGGAGGGCGGCAGATTGCCTGTTACCATTAAAGGACCAAAAGTTGCCGCTCCTATTACATACAAAGTGCCAATGCCATCGGCGCAGGTTAAATCTGCTGTTTTATTGGCTGGTCTAAATGCCGCTGGCACAACTGTGGTAATTGAAGAAACCTTCACCCGCGATCATACCGAAAACATGCTCAAAGGCTTTGGCGCTGATCTAACCGTTGAAACCGATGAAAATGGCGTTCGTACAATAAGTCTTGTCGGCCAAGGTAAATTGCAAGGCCAAGAAATTTTAGTGCCAAGCGATCCATCTTCTGCGGCTTTTCCAATTGTTGCGGCGCTTATTTGCGAAGGTGGTGATGTTACACTTCCTGGCATTTTGATGAACGAAACCCGTACTGGCTTAATCACAACGCTTATTGAGATGGGCGGTGATATTGAGATTAGCAATGAGCGTTTGTCAGGCGGTGAAAAAATTGCAGACCTTCGTGTGCGTCACTCAGCATTAAAAGGCATCAAAGTGCCGGGGCATCGCGCCGCTTCTATGATTGATGAATATCCTGTGCTTGCAGTTGCCGCATGTTTTGCAACTGGCGAAACGCATATGGAAGATTTGGCAGAATTGCGCGTTAAAGAATCAGACCGTTTGGCGGCTGTTGCACGCGGCTTGAAACAAAACGGCGTTGACTGCGAAGAAGGCGAAGACTGGCTTAAAGTGCGCGGTCGTCCAGATGGCAAAGGTTTGGGTGGTGGCAAATCTGTTGTTACCCACTTAGATCACCGCATCGCTATGAGTTTCTTGGTAATGGGCATGGCATCGCAAAAACCAGTCACGGTTGATGATTCGGGCCCAATCGCGACGAGCTTTCCAGAATTTGTTGGCCTAATGAGCGACATGGGGGCGAAACTCGAATGACTTTATTCCGAATATTTTATTCCACATTACTAATAGTAACCATTGGCATTTATTTGACGATGGTAATATGGGTTCTTCCAGAAATATCTGCTGCCGCTAATGGGCAGGTGCCTTTTGATATGCGCCCAACGGGCTATACCTTTGAAGAAGCAATCATTTTTTTAAAGTCCCTTAGTGAAGAGGGTCGAATACTATATTTGGGATTACAGCATACATTGGATGCATTTTTCCCAGGCTTACTGGGCATACTGTTAGTAGTCGCTTTTATAAAGTTGATGTCTCCAAAATGGGCCGCATTCTTTAGCTTATTCGCGATTGCAGGTAGTGTTTGTGATTATCTTGAAAATTCTGGTGTGAAGGATATGCTAACTGTTTATAGTTCGTCACCTCCTATGGTCACACCAGAAATGGTGTCGACTGTTAGTTACTTTACGGTTTTAAAGTCTTTGGCAAGCACCATAGCTTACGTTGCATTACTTGTTATGCTGGTAAAATGGGGTGTTGATAAATATCGTGCTAAAAAATCGACAAGTAATCAATAAATGAAAAATCCACTCATCATAGCAATCGACGGTCCAGCCGCGTCAGGCAAAGGAACTTTGTCGCGCAAATTGGCGACACATTTTGATTTGCCGCATTTGGATACAGGGCTTATTTACCGCGCAGTGGGCCAAGCCTTGTTGCAGGTAGATTTGCCGCTGGATAATGAAGAATTGGCGGCTGAGGTTGCCCAAAACATCGATTTTAGTAAATTAGATCGCAAAGCCTTGTCAGTTCACGAAATTGGAGAGGCCGCTTCTAAAGTTGCAATTATGCCAAAGGTTCGTGAAATATTACTGCAAGCCCAGCGTGACTTTGCCGCAAAAGGCGCAGTTTTAGACGGGCGCGATATTGGCACTGTGGTTTGCCCAAATGCGGATATTAAGCTGTTTGTTACCGCTTCGCCGCAGATTCGCGCCAAACGCAGATTTGACGAGATGATCGAGCGCGGTCGCACGCAAGATGACGTTACATATGAAGCTGTGTTGGCTGATCTTAAAGTGCGTGATGATCGCGATATGAACCGCAAAGACGCGCCATTAAAGCCAGCACAAGATGCGCACTTGATTGATACGTCAAAAATGGATATAGAAACCGCGTTCCAAACAGTTTTAGACCTTGTTAAACATACAGGCCTATAGAAACGTGAAAGAACAAGCTTAACCGGTAGAAATTTACCCTTTGCGCCATCCCTTTTTTGATCTTAGATCAACAGGATGAGCTTTCAACTGAGAGCGGGGTAAGGAAATGCCATATGAAACACGAACCAAGGCGCATATGCAGAGCCAATTTTAGTTCAATTGGACCTGTCAGGAGTATTTAATGGACAGCATGAACCCAACCATGGAAGAGTTTGAAGCTCTTCTAAATGAATCTTATGAAACACACGACGTTGTAGAAGGCTCGGTTGTTAAGGGAATAATTACAGCAATTGAAAAAGATTTAGCTGTAATCGATGTAGGCCTAAAAGTTGAAGGCCGCGTACCTCTAAAAGAATTTGGCGCAAAAGCTAAAGACGGTACATTAAACGTTGGTGATGAAGTTGAAGTATTCATCGAACGTATTGAAAATTCTAACGGTGAAGCAATGCTTAGCCGTGAAAAAGCCCGCCGCGAAGAAAGCTGGATCCGTCTTGAGAAGCAATTCGAAGATGGTGAAAAAGTTGAAGGTATTATCTTCAATCAAGTTAAAGGTGGCTTTACAGTTGATCTTGATGGCGCAGTTGCATTCTTGCCGCGCTCACAAGTAGACATTCGCCCAATCCGCGATGTTACTCCATTGATGAACCAACCTCAGCCGTTCCAAATCTTGAAAATGGACCGTCGTAGAGGCAACATCGTTGTTTCTCGTCGTACAATTCTTGAAGAGAGCCGTGCAGAGCAACGTTCAGAAATCGTACAAAACCTTGAAGAAGGTCAAGTTGTTGAAGGTGTTGTTAAAAACGTTACTGATTATGGTGCGTTCGTAGATCTTGGCGGCATTGACGGTCTGTTGCACGTGACTGATATGGCTTGGCGCCGTGTTAATCACCCATCTGAAATTCTTCAAATCGGTCAAACGATTAAAGTTCAGATTATTCGTGTGAACCAAGAAACACACCGTATCTCACTAGGCATGAAACAGCTTGAGAGCGATCCTTGGGAATCAATCGAATCTAAATATCCTGTTGAAGCTAGAATTACTGGCCGCGTAACAAACATCACTGATTACGGTGCGTTTGTTGAAATCGAGCCAGGTATTGAAGGTTTGATCCACGTTTCTGAAATGTCTTGGACTAAGAAAAACATTCACCCAGGCAAAATCGTTTCTACAAGCCAAGAAGTTGATGTTGTTGTTCTTGAGGTTGATCCTTCTAAGCGCCGTATTTCACTTGGTCTTAAACAGACACTTGATAACCCATGGACTGCATTTGCTGCAGATAACCCAGCGGGTACTCATGTTGAAGGTGAAGTTAAAAACAAAACTGAATTTGGCCTATTCATTGGTCTTGAAGGTGATGTTGATGGCATGGTTCATTTGTCAGATCTTGACTGGAACCGTTCTGGCGAAGAAGCAATTGAAGAATATAACAAAGGCGACAAAGTTTCTGCTGTTATTCTTGATGTTGATATCGACAAAGAACGTATCTCACTTGGTATCAAACAACTAAGCGGCGACCCAGTAGGCGATGCAGCTGAATCAGGTACATTGCGCAAAGGTGCAGTGGTTACTTGTGAAGTTACCGAAGTGAAAGACAATGGTTTGGAAGTTAAACTCGTTGAGTCTGAAGCACAAAGCTTTATCAAACGTGCTGACCTTTCTCGTGACCGTGACGAGCAACGCCCAGAGCGTTTCTCTGTTGGTCAAACTGTTGATGCTCGCATCACTCAGTTCGATAAGAAAACACGTCGCATTGGTCTATCAATCAAAGCTCTAGAAATTGCTGAAGAAAAAGAAGCAGTAGCTCAGTTCGGTTCAACCGATTCGGGTGCTTCTCTTGGTGATATTCTTGGCGCTGCGTTGAAGGAAAAAGGCGAAGAATAGTCTCGTCTTTTCATTGTAATAAATCTAAACCCTGCCTTAATTTTAAGGTGGGGTTTTTTGTAGTTTGCCTAACAAAAATTTGGGCTTGCCAGACTTTTACATTTAGTATTAATGAGATTATTAGGTGAATAATTTGTGTGTAAATTAAAGGGCTATCTTAATGCCTAATTTAATGGCAAAGATTTTAAAAATGGCCCCAAACAAGGGATTTCACCACTTGCCCCTAGGGTAACAGCCTGTTACCACCATTCAAAATGGGTTCCTAGGATCGTGATTTTATAATATTCAAAAAGTATGATGCTTGGAAAATGAAGTAGTTATTATGACCTTGTCAGTGGATCAAATTGTAGACCGCAGAGCATTACGCAAAAGAGTTACTTTTTGGCGTGTGATTTCGCTTGTCTTATTGGTTCTGGCAATTGCAACTTTGTTAGCCACAACAGGCCTCTTTGAAAAGTTCTCTGAAAAAAAATCTGCCCATATCGCACGGGTCAAAATTTCTGGCGTTATAACCAATGACAAGCCATTGTTGAAACTTCTTGAAAATCTTAAAGAAGATGATGCTGTGAAGGCCGTAATTTTAGACATTTCTTCACCAGGTGGCTCAACCACGGGCGGTGAAGCAGTGTATGAAGCAGTACGTGAATTATCTAAAAATAAGCCAGTTGCAACCTCTGTTGGAACGTTAGCGGCCTCTGCTGGCTATATGATAGCATCAGCAAGCGACCATATTGTCGCTAGGCGTTCATCCATTGTTGGTTCTATAGGTGTGATTTTTCAATATGCCGATGCCTCACGTTTGTTAGATAAAATCGGTGTTTCAATGAACGAAATTAAATCAGCACCTTTAAAAGCCGAACCGTCTCCGTTTCATCCAGCAAGCGATGAGGCAAAAGCAATGATTAATAGACTGGTTCAAGACAGTTTTAATTGGTTTGTTGGCATTGTTGCTGAAAGGCGCGATATGTCTGACTTTCAGGTTAGGAAATTAGCCGATGGCAGTATCTTTACGGGGCGCCAAGGAGTAGAAAACGGTTTGATTGATGCTATTGGCGATGAAGAAACAGCGCGCAAATGGCTGGTTGAAAATAAAGAGATTGGGAATGAACTGAAAATTGTTACTTGGAACCCAGTGAGGCCAAGTGAACAGTTTTTTCAAAACCCAGCAGGTATGAGTAAAGGCATTTTGAGTAGACTTGCAGAAGAATTAGGCTTGCAATTTCCATCAGGTGCAACTAAAGCGATTAAGGATGTTCTGCCAGAGCGTCTATTTCTTGACGGTTTGATCTCGATGATGCAAACTAAGTAATTGATCTAAGGGGATATTAGATGATTAAGTCCGAATTAGTAGAAAAAATAGCGGCAAAGAATCCGCACCTCTACCAACGTGATGTAGAAAATATTGTGAATGCAATATTAGGCGAAATAACCAATGCGCTTGCAAATGGCAATCGTGTAGAATTGCGCGGCTTTGGCGCTTTTTCTGTAAAAAATAGACAGCCTCGCGTTGGAAGAAATCCACGTACAGGTGAAAAAGTAACGGTTGCAGAAAAATGGGTACCATTTTTCAAAACAGGCAAAGAGTTGCGCGAGCGTCTAAATAAATAATTTTATTACTTTGCTTGTAAATATATACGCGCAAATTAGATGTGTTATTAAGGTATATAAGACAGCTAAAAAACAAAGGTTTTAATCTTATGATGCGCAAATTAGTATTTCTATTTATTTCAGTACCAATTGCCGTTGCGCTAATTTTGCTATCTGTCGCCAATCGCAAGCCTATAACAATGAGCCTTGATCCCTTTAGACCAGAAAACCCTGCATTTGCGATAGAATTGCCGTTCTTTGTTTATTTATTTGCGGCTCTTATTATTGGTTTACTATTTGGCGGGTTCGTTACTTGGATGCGCCAAGGCAAGCATCGTAAAAATGCGCGCGATCAACGTCTTGAAGCAAGCAAATGGAAAAACGATTTTGAAGAGCAGAAAATACGTGCTGATGAGTTAGCGGCAGAAAAAGCAACAAATTTGCTAGGTTTGCCATCTAAATCTGGCACTAACGCTAGCGAAGAGGCCGCATAAAAAAGCCAGCCACTTGAATAAAAGTACTGGCAATTTTAGTTTTATATAATTTTGAATTATTTTTAGCCAATTGTATAAGCAACAAAAGCTAATATTGCAGCTAAGATTAGACCTACAAAAAATACTGTCCAATAATTATGGCGATATGTTTCTGTCATAATGATTCCCCCTGTTATAAAATTACTCAATCAATATAAGCTTACTATCCAAAAAGAAGCATCGCAAGTATTTTCACTCTAAGGCTGTGTACATTGATTGTATGTTTTGCCAAGCTTAGATTGTAGGTTTTACGCAGTGTATTTTTGCTGTAGAGCATGGATATAGCAATTAGAAGATACTGATAGAACATGGCTAAAAATTCAAAATTCAAAAGACCAGCCCCTTTCAAGGGGGAAACCTCAACTGGAAAAAGCCCAGCGGGCAAATTTTCAAAAGGAAAAAGCCGAGCTCAAAAATTGGGTGACCTTAGTAAACTTAGCAAAGTTTCTGGCAAAGGCGATGTTGAAAGCGCACCCCAAAAAGCAAATAAGCAATCAGACAAGCCAAAACGTTTAGCCCCAGCAAAACATCGCTTGGCAGAAACAATTGGTTTGATATTAGAAAGCGCACCCGATAAAAACTATGCCTTATTAGACAGCGGCGATGGTCAAAAATTAGAGCGCTATGAAAATTATCGCATCATTCGTCCAGAGGCGCAGGCGATTTGGCAAAAAAGCCTTTCACCTAAAGAATGGCAAAATGTTGATGCAATGTTTACCGGTGATACAGATGAAGAAGGCATGGGACGTTGGGCATTTCCTAAAAAGCAGTTGAATGAAACGTGGCCAATGGCCTTTGATGGCGTTCCGTTTCTTGGGCGTTTTACATCTTTTAGGCACACAGGTGTTTTTCCAGAACAAGCCGCCCATTGGCGCTTTATGGTCGATGTTCTAAAGATTGCCCAAAAGGATAAAAACCGTAAAGACAGACCAAAGGTTCTAAACTTATTTGGTTACACAGGTGTCGCCTCATTAGTAGCGGCAAATGCTGGCGCCCACGTAACCCATGTCGATGCGTCTAAAAAAGCAATTGGTTGGGCTAAAGAAAATCAAGAATTAGCTGGCCTTGAAGATAAGCCAATTCGTTGGATTTGCGAAGATGCCGTTAAATTTTGTGAGCGCGAAGTGCGCAGAGGCAATACGTATGATGCCATATTGTTAGACCCACCAGCTTATGGCCGTGGACCAAAAGGCGAAGTCTGGCAAATGTTTGAAGATTGTCCGCACTTGGTAGATCTTTGCAAACAGCTTATGTCTAAAGACCCGCTTTTTGTGGTTCTAACATCATATGCAATTAGAGCCAGTTTTTTATCCATTCATGAATTGATGCAAGAAGTATTTGGCGATATGCGCGGTGAGTTACATTCTGGAGAATTAATTATTCGAACGGAAAAATCAGAGCGCAAACTTTCAACATCTATGTTCAGCAGATGGGTACCCAGTAAAATAGTAAATACCTTAGTTGATAGAACAAGCAATAAAGGCTCAAATAATGAGTGAAAAATACGATTATTCAAACCCACATGCTGGCATAACGCCAGGCCGCGTTAAAGAAATCTCTTCAACGTCAAATCCAATTGTTAAAGAGATTAAAGGGCTGGCGCTTAAGAAAAACCGCGATGCTCAAAATCTATTTATGGCAGAAGGTTTGAAGCTGGTAACCGACGCGCTTGAAATGGGTTGGAAAGTTCGCACGCTTGTTTATGGCAAGCAGATGGCAGAAGACGCTGCCGAAAATGTTGGCTCAGGTCGAAATCATTTGGCAGAAATATCAGAACAAGCACGTCAACAAGGCGCATATATTCTTGAAGTTACCAATAAAGTTTTAACCGCAATTTCGCGCAAAGATAACCCACAAATGGTAATTGGTATCTTTGAGCAACAATGGTTTTCCATTGATGATTTAGCAAATGAAGCCAGCAATCCCCACGATATTTTGGTCGGATTAGACCGCGTTCGTGATCCAGGAAATTTAGGCACGATCATTCGTACTGGCGATGCATCGGGCGTTAAAGGCATGGTTCTGATCGGCGATACAACGGATCCATTTTCGCTAGAAGCAGTAAGAGCGACCATGGGTTCTATCTTCAACATGAAAGTTGCACGCATTAGCCAAGAAGATTTTATTACTTGGAGCAAAAACTACAAAGGCGAAATTGTTGGTACGCATTTAGAAGGCGCTGTTGATTATAGAGCCATTGATTACGTCACTAAGCCGCAATTCCTTCTAATGGGCAATGAACAAAAAGGTCTGCCAGCAGAGCTATCTGAATGTTGTCAAAAGCTAGCCTACATTCCTATGGCAGGCAAAGCAGACTCGCTTAATCTAGCAATCTCTACAGGCATCATGCTGTTTGAAATGAAGCGCGATGCTTTAGTCATGCCTGAAGGGCGTGCGTAATGAGAACCCGTTACGGCATAATTTTGGTTTGTATTTTTGTTGCATTAGACCAACTCAGCAAATATTGGGTTGAAACCAGCCTGCCGTTTCATAATTCCGTACCTGTCATTCCGTTCCTATCGTGGTTTAGAACATACAATGAGGGCATCGCCTTTTCATTCTTGTCCTCAATGAATGACTGGGTGTTGGTTGGCCTAACCTGCATCATCATATTATTTGTATTATGGCTTTGGAAACATTCACCTCAAGAAAAATTTTGGAGTAGGTTAGGATTTGCATTTGTAGTGGGTGGTGCAATTGGAAATTTAATCGATCGCGCCATGCTTGGCTATGTAATAGACTTTATACAATTTCATACCCAAACTTGGTCATTTGCTATTTTTAATATTGCAGATATTTTTGTAAATGTAGGTGCTGGCTTAATCATACTGGATGAATTGTTTAGTATGAGAAATAAAACCCACTAAAAGACACACTTCACATTTGTGTGTTTTGCGTGTCATGCAGCTTATCCGTATAAGTTACATGACATTATTGTCGGCATATCTAGATTTATTGTTTTTAAGATGAGGATCAAATGATCAAAAAATTACTTGCAACAACATTAGCAGCAACTGTGGCTCTACCTTTAATGGTGAGTGCGGCTTTTGCGATTGAACCTTCTAATTGGGAAGCGGTTACAAAAGAAGCAAAAGGCCAAACTGTATATTTTAATGCTTGGGGTGGTTCTACCAATATCAACGCCTATATCGAATGGGCAGCTGAGATTGTTAAAGAACGCTATGGCGTAACTGTTAATCACGTAAAACTTAAAGATACTGCTGATGCGGTTAATGCTGTTGTGAATGAAAAAGCAGCTGGCAAAGATGATTCAGGTAAAATTGATCTTATCTGGATCAATGGTGAAAACTTTGTTTCTATGAAGAAGCAAAAACTTTTATTAGCGCCAGATTGGGCAACCAAACTTCCAAACTACAAATTTGTTGATTTTGAAAATCAATCAACCATAACAGTAGATTTTACTGAACCTACCGATGGGTTAGAAAGCCCGTGGGGCGGCGCTAAAATGGTGTTTTTCTACGATAGTGCAAATACAAAAAAAGCTGACTTACCATTATCATTTACGCAATTGGTCAAATGGACTGGCGAAAACTCTGGTAGATTTACATATCCTGCGCCACCAGATTTCATTGGTTCTTCGTTCTTAAAACAAGCACTAACAGAAACAATTTCAGATCCATCTATATTGCTTAAGCCAGTGGTTGAAGCGAATTTTGAAGAAAATGTTGCGCCATTATTTGCAGCACTTGATAAAATGCACCCAAATTTGTGGCGCAATGGTAAGACCTATCCTAAAAATCTTCCTGCAATGAACCAATTGATTGCAGACAATGAAGTGGACATTTCATTTGCCTTTAACCCAAGTGCAGGCAGTGCAAATATTGAGAAAAAAGAATGGCCAGAAACGATCCGTTCTTTCGTTTTCACAAAAGGCACATTAGGCAATACACATTTTGTTGCTATTCCATATAATTCAACTGCAAAAGCTGGTTCATTAATATTTGCAAATTTCTTGATTTCACCAGAAGCACAAATACACAAGCAAAACCCAAAAGTTTGGGGTGACCCAACAGTGTTAAATGCTGATAAACTTTCTAAGGTAGATCAAAAAGCATTGGCTTCGATTGAACGTGGCGTAGCTACTTTAGCACCAAGTGAATTAGGTCCAAAATTACCAGAGCCACATGCAAGCTGGATGACCATGCTAGAAAAACAATGGCTTAAGCGCTATGGTGTTTCAAATTAATTAGCACCAAGATATAAGAGTTTTGAAAGGGCAAAAATATGCTGCTTAGATTGGCACCATCTTTTGCCCTTTTGGTTTTGTTAGGCCCAATATTTTTTGGCCTTTGGGGAACCATTGAACCTGCCTTTGGACATTTCCCCGCCCTTGGTAGCGATACTTATTCGCTAGAACCATTTCATAAATTATTCCAAAGACCCGGTCTTGGTATCTCCATTGCTTTAAGTCTGTGGACAGGCCTTGGCACAACGTTAGTTGCAGTTAGTGTCGTGGCCATGTTTATTGCTGGTTGGTCAAACACCAAATGGTTTGCAAGTGTTCAGCAATTAGTATCCCCATTATTATCTGTTCCCCATGCAGCGGCAGCTTTTGGGTTAGCCTTTTTAATATCGCCATCAGGTTGGCTATTGCGTCTGGTCTCTCCAGAATTAACAGGCATTACAAGGCCGCCCAATTTGTTGATTTTGCATGATCCCATGGCGCTATCCTTAATGGCTGGATTGATTATAAAAGAAATCCCATTTCTTTTGCTTATTGTGCTTTCTGCATTACCACAATCAAATGCAAAACGTCTTTCTCATATCGTTCGATCCTTAGGATATGGGAGAGTAATGGGTTTTTTGTATGTGGTGTGGCCTAATATTTATAAGCAAATTCGTTTGGGCGTTTTTGCAGTTATTGCCTATGCTACTTCTGTTGTTGATGTCGCAATAATTCTAGGGCCAACAACACCTGCACCCTTAGCGCCGCGTTTGGTTACATGGATGAGCGATTCAGATTTGTTGGTTCGGTTCGAAGCATCGGCTGGTGCATTGTTGCAATTGGGCGTAACGGCAACAGCATTAATTGCGTGGTGGCTGTTAGAAAAATTTGGCGCAAAAATTATGAAACAAATAGCGGTTTCTGGAAGACGTTTTCAAAAAGATAAAGCCATTCGGGTGATAAGCCTCATCACCATTTGTCTTACATCAGGCGTGGTTATTTTAGGCCTTGTCATATTAGCCATCTGGTCTTTTGCTGGCTATTGGTCATTCCCAAATGCCTTGCCTTCAGGTTTTTCACTAGACAGTTGGACCAGAAGTTGGAGCGGACTAATTTCGCCACTGATAAACACTGTAATCGTTGGAATAAGTTCGACGTTAATTGCATTAATAATTTCGTTAGCATGCTTAGAGCGAGAAGCGCGTACAGGTAATAAAGGCGGCTCATATATGCTGGGCATATTATACTTACCGCTTATCGTACCCCAAATTGGTTTTGTGTTCGGGCTTCAATCTTTCTTTTTAGTCTTTGATATTGATGCAACTTTTTCAGCTTTAATTTTGGTGCATTTGGTCTTTGTTTTGCCCTATGTGTTTTTGTCGTTATCCGACCCTTGGCGCGCATGGGATAAACGCTATGGACAGGCGGCATTGAGTTTAGGTCATTCTCAAAATTCAGTCTTTTGGAACATTCGCGCGCCCATGTTGCTAAGAGCAATTTTAGTTGCCGCTGCTGTCGGCTTTGCTGTTTCTGTCGGGCAATATTTAGTAACAATTTTAATTGGCGCAGGTCGCATAACAACCATAACAACAGAGGCCGTCGCATTAGCTTCTGGCGGTGACAGACGCATCATTGGCGTCTATGCATTTTTACAAATGCTAATGCCATTTGCTGGCTTTATGCTGGCAAGTTTAATTCCAAACATACTGTTTCGCGGCAAACGCGATATGAGGGCTTCGGCATGATTGAAAATTCAAATGGTAATGCCTTGCATTTAAACAATGTACAAATTGTGCTTAATGATAAATTGCTCTTATCAGTAAACGAAACTGTGCAAGCAGGCGAAGTGCTAACACTCATGGGGCCTTCTGGTTCTGGTAAATCTAGTCTGTTGGCTTATATCGCAGGCTTTTTAGATCCAGTTTTCGTAGCGTCAGGAGATATAAATTTAAACGAAACTAACTTGAATGAATTGCCAGCGGAATTGCGAAAAATTGGCCTGTTATTTCAAGATGCAATGCTGTTTCCTCACATGAGTGTTGGGCAAAACTTGTTGTTTGCAGTGGGCGCAAACGTAAGATCAAAAGCTGAACGCAAAACATTGGTCGAGGAGGCTTTGGAAGTTGCAAATCTTTCAGATTATTTTAACGCCGACCCAGCAACGCTATCAGGCGGACAAAAATCTCGCATTGCATTGATGCGCGTATTATTATCCAGCCCTCAAGCTTTGTTGTTAGACGAACCATTTTCAAAATTAGATACTAATTTAAAAGCACAAATTAGAGAGTTCGTTTTCACAGAAGCAAAGAGGCGTATGTTGCCAATTTTAATGGTGACCCACGATGAAGAAGACGCAAAAGCAGCAGGTGGAAAAGTGATAACGCTTTAATCATGCATGTTATTTGGTCTGCGGCCACAATTTTTAGCTTGATGCCATTGGCATGTGCTTTTAAAAACCATCCATGAACATAAATATACCATCTCTTACAAAACTGCCCATTGATGATTGCATTGAAGCACTGAAATCTGCATTGCAAAATCATAATTCTGCAATTTTGGTGGCGCCACCTGGCGCAGGTAAAACAACCCGTGTGCCCATAGCCTTGCTCAATGAACCATGGATGCAGACTGGAACGAAGGACAGTAAAATAATCATGTTAGAGCCGCGCCGAATTGCGGCGCGTTCTGCGGCGCATTATATGGCGAGTTTGCTGGGTGAAAAAGTGGGCCAAACAATTGGCTACCGCGTTCGCATGGATTCTAAAACAAGCAGTCAAACCCGAATTGAAGTTGTGACGGAAGGCGTTTTCACGCGCATGATTTTGGATGATCCTGAATTAACGGGTGTGGCAGCAATATTGTTTGATGAATACCATGAGAGAAGCCTCGATGCAGATTTAGGCCTAGCGCTTGCCTTAGATGTTCAAGAGGCCTTTCGTCCAGATTTACGCATCATGCCGATGTCTGCAACAATGGACGGTTCAAGGGTTGCCCAATTATTTGATAACAAGCAAGAAGCAGTGCCCATTATTGTAAGTGAAGGCCGCGCATATCCAATTAAAATTCGCTATGAAAACAAAACGCCTAATGAGCGCACAGAAGAAGCAATGCTTCGCATAATTAGAAAAGCCCATAGCGAAGAAGCTGGAAGTATATTGTGTTTTTTACCAGGGCAATCTGAAATTTTGCGTTTGGCAAAAAGCTTAGAAACAATACTACCCACAACAACACTCATCACACCTCTTTATGGTGCAATGCCGCCAGCCCAGCAAGATGTTGCGATTAAACCAGCACCAAAAGGACGACGTAAAATTGTTTTGGCAACCTCCATTGCTCAAACATCCATCACCATAGATGGGGTGCGTACTGTTATTGATAGCGGGCTTGCTAGAGTGCCTGTCTATGAACCCAATACAGGTATCACAAGATTAGAAACACAGCGTGCAGCTAAGGCTTCAATCGATCAGCGTGCAGGGCGCGCAGGCAGAACGCAAGAAGGTGTTGTTTATAGAATTTGGCATGAAGGCCAAACAGCCTCATTGCCAGATTATGAACGTCCAGAAATATTAGAGGCAGACTTATCTTCGCTCGTTTTAGATTTAGCCGAGTGGGGCGTTAGCGATCCTAAAGGTTTAAAATGGCTAGATAAACCCCCAGCAACTTCTTGGGCAGAGGCCGTAAAATTACTCACCTCGATTAGTGCGTTAGACGAAAAAGGCGTGATTACGCAAAATGGCAAGAAGATACGTTTTATGCCATTGCCGCCAAGATTAGCAAATATGGTTTTGCAGGCAGACAAACAAATAGAACAAGCTTCATTGCTTGCATTGTTGTTGACCGAACGAGGCTTAGGCGGCAATGCTGTTGATCTAAATCATAGAATTGAAAATGCAAAAAGAGACAAAGGCCCAAGAGCGGTAAAGACCAAAAAGCTAGCCAAAAGCATCTCTAATAAAATTGGCGCTATCAACCATACTACTGGTTCGCCAGATACTCTATCGATGGGCGCATTACTTTCTTTTGCGTACCCAGATCGCATTGCAAAAAATATGGGCAAAGACCCGCAAGGCAACAGCCAGTTTAGAATGGCAAATGGCAGACGTGCGATGTTAGATGGCTCTGGTCCATTAGCGAGCGTTGATTATATCGTAGCGGCAGAAATACAAGGCAAAGCCTCCATGGCGAGGATACTTTCTGCGGCTGAAATTGAATTTGATGAGATTGAGGCGCTTCATAGCACACGTATTAAAAACATAAGAAAAATACAGTTTGATACGCAGACGAAACAATTTAAAGCGCGTCTTATCGTTAGCCTTAATCAACTGCAATTATCATCGCAGCCATCAAAATTAATGCCTGAAGATAAATTGGCTGATGGCCTTGTGACTACATTGCGAGAGCAAGGCTTTAGCTTGTTGAATATCGACATTGATGGAAAATCTGAAGCCTCAAACCTTCGCGCTAGACTGGCATTTTTACATACTCAAGATCACGATAATTTTCCAGACGTAAGCGATACTGCTTTGCTTGCGTCATTAGAAGAATGGCTCTTACCCTTTATTCAAAATGCAAAAGGCTTTGCAGATATTAAGCAAAGCCATTTAGTCGATGGGTTAAATCATCTAGTGGGTTATGAACAATTGACGCAATTGAATAAGCTTGCGCCAAAACGTTTTGACATTCCAACAGGGTCAAAAATTACTTTGCGATACAAGAATGATACGGTTACGTTAAGTGTTAGAGTGCAAGAATTGTTTGGTTTAAAAATACACCCAAGTGTCATGAATGGTGTTGTGCCGATAACGCTTGAATTATTATCACCGGCATATAGGCCTATTCAAACGACAATGGATTTACCAAGGTTTTGGGCGGGCAGTTGGACTGATGTTAAAAAAGAAATGAAGGGAAGATATCCAAAACATGTTTGGCCAGATGACCCTAGTAATGCAAGCCCAACAGCTAGAGCAAAACCCAGAGGCACATAATACGCGCTACTTTAAGAGCCACTTAACAAGCGTCACTAAAAATGTTTAATCCTTTAGATAATGCGACTGAATTAAAAGTGAGGAAACGAATTGAAAAATAGATTGCTGAATAAGGATAGCTTTGCTGCCCTTCGCCTCGAAACGCTCATTCGCATTCGTTGGTTAGCAGTTATTGGTCAAATCATTGCGGTGTTGGTTGTTTATTTTGGATTAAAATTCGATTTTTTAATCATTCCCTGTCTTGCCTTTATTGCAGTATCCGCGGCCTTAAATTTGTATCTTAAAAATAAATACCCAGAAAATGCTAGATGGGAAGGCCTGCCTGTCGTTGCATTGCTGGGTTATGACATTGTGCAGTTGGCGGCTTTGTTATATTTAACTGGCGGCATTCAAAATCCATTTTCTGCATTGCTGGCAGTTCCTGTTGTAATTTCAGCGTCGTCACAAAGAGTACAATACACGGTCATACTTTTCAGTTGGTCAATTTGTGCAGTAACATTTTTGGTATTTGTTCATGAGCCATTGCCCTGGCATTTTGGTTTTGATTTAATACAGCCAATTGAAATTAAGGTTGGCGTATGGTCGTCCATTATTGCGATGATGGGGTTTACGTCTGTCTACACTTATAGAGTTGCTAATGAATCGCGAAAATTAGCCGAGGCATTAGCCGCTACAGAATTGGTGCTTCAGCACGAGCAACATGTGTCTAGTTTAGATGGGCTGTCTATTGCCGCAGCGCATGAACTTGGTACGCCACTAGCGACCATTGCATTGGTATCAAAAGAGATGATGCGCGAGATACCAAAAGATTCTCCATTATATGAAGATGCTGCTTTATTACGCAGCCAAGCGGCGCGGTGCAGAGATATTCTACAGAAGATATCATCACTAAATTCAGAATCAGATGATAATGTTGCCCGCCTTTCAATTGAACTTTTAATGGAAGAAATTTCGGCCCCTCACCGAGATTTTGATGTTGTCTTAGATGTTAAAGGCGAAGGGCCAAAACCAAGCCCAGAAATACAAAGAGATGCCGCAATTCTTTATGGCTTAGGTAATATTGTTGAAAACGCTGTAGATTTCGCCAATTCTAAAGTTACGTTCAGTGCAAAATGGGACGAAGAAAAGGTTGTATTTGTTATTGAAGATGATGGGCAGGGTTTTACAACAGAGTTGCTTTCAAAAATTGGTGAGCCGTTCTTAACAACCAGGGGAGCAACAAAAAGAGAAACAGGCGGCGGCCTTGGCCTTGGCGTATTTATTGCAAAAACACTACTGGAACGAAATGGTGCGGAGTTGATTTTCTCAAATCGCGAAAGTGATGATGAAGAAGATGTCGCTATAACAGGTGCTAGAGTTACAATTACTTGGCAAAGAGACAAGTTTGACCAAAGAAGAATGGGTTTTTAATTTAAATTTTGATACCATATGAGACACTTACTTGCCTGTGACAGTTGTGATACTGGCATAATTATACAAACCTTGGTAAATAATGGTTGGTGTATACTGAGTATATAAACCAGTTAGCCAATAAAAAAGAAGCACGTATTTAAAAGCGAGCAATTAAATGACAACAGAACAGAACAATGTTGCGGTTTTAGAGAATAAACGATTATTAATTGTTGATGATGATCGACCATTTCTAAACCGCCTTGGCCGAGCAATGGAATCAAGGGGATTTGTAGTCGATGTGGCTGAATCCGTTGCCGATGGGGTTCGTATAACCAAAGCCTCACCACCAGATTTTGCCGTTGTCGATATGCGTTTAGGTGATGGCAATGGTCTTGATGTCATTCAGGTTATCAAAGAAGAAAACTCTGAATGCAAATCGATCATTCTTACTGGCTACGGCAACATTGCTACTGCTGTGACAGCGGTAAAAATGGGTGCAGTTGATTATCTTTCAAAACCAGCAGATGCAGATGATGTTTTTGCTGCATTAATGCGTAAGGGTGACGAAAAAGCACCTCCTCCAGAAAATCCAATGTCTGCGGACCGCGTTCGCTGGGAACATATTTTACGTGTTTACGAATTATGTGATCGCAACGTTTCAGAAACTGCGCGTCGCTTAAACATGCATAGAAGAACCTTGCAACGTATTTTAGCAAAACGCGCACCTAGATAATTTTACTTAATCGTCCTTGCCAAATTTCGTAATGTCATTTGGCAAGTCGAGACCATTTTCTAGGCTGCATGTGCTAACGCGGTCTAATTGTTTTGCTGCAAGCCTTGCAAACCTTAATGTCAGGGCTTTGCGGCGAGCTGGCGCTAAGCGCATTTCAGTTGGCTCACGCACTTCATGGGCCCCAAATTTATCCGCGATGAATAAGCCTTCTTCTTTTGGAAAAATATCTTCTGGCACTTTTGGGTGGGTAGCAAATAAAAATCTGTCGCAATACTCTTTATATTCATGCCATTTGTTATCGGCTTTATAATCCTCAATTGAAGATTTAATCTCTATTATTGTGAAAAATCCCTTGCTGTCTAATGTGACTAAGTCAGCGCGTCGTCCAGTGACTAGCGGGAATTCTGGCAATATTACATGATTTAATTTTCAATAATATTGAACCATACCCGAGCGAATTTCCATCGCAGATGCAGATTGTCTACCATCAATAAGTGGATTTTGTTTCCCAACTGATACAAGAGGCATTTTGTGTCCATTGATGCGTGTTCGGATAATTAGATTAAAAACAAAAGTAACCTAGTCAAAACAAGCAATCAAATGACCAAAGTATAATGTTAAAACCTTACCCATGGTAAAATATGTATCAATATTGCAACAATCAATCACATCACCGCGAGAATCACTAAATCTGGTTGCCTTTATCAATAGTGGCTTGTACCAAACTTGTAGATAAGAATCGAGAATATTGCGGAAACGATATTCATACAATTTAATTGAAAATACGAAGAATTGACGGGGACTCCATGAATCGTAGAACAAGCTTAATGCTTATGGGCTCAGCTGCTATGGCATTGCTTTCTGGTTGTTCAGAAAGCTTTAAAGATGGCGAGCGAAAAAAAACATTTTCCTTTACACCAAAAGGCCCAAAAGAATTTATTAAAGATTACAGAAAAGTCAATGATGGCGGTTTTGAAATTCCAGCGGTACCGGTCAAAAAAATTGAACCTCAATTTTTACGTCAACGTGTATCGTATAGGACAAAAGAAAAAACTGGCACGATCATTGTTGATGTCAAGAAACGCTTTTTGTATTTAATCGAGCCAAATGGCAAAGCAATGCGTTATGGCGTTGGTGTTGGTAAAGCTGGCTTTGAATGGAATGGTAATGCAAAAGTTGGCTGGAAAAGACCTTGGCCAACTTGGACACCACCAGAAGAAATGATTGAGCGTAAGCCATCCCTAAGAAAATACAGCGCTGAAAATGGCGGCATGGAGCCTGGTCTTAAAAACCCATTGGGCGCTAGAGCCATTTATCTTTTCAAAGATGGTAAAGATACTTTGTACCGTTTACATGGTACACCGCAATGGGCTTCGATAGGAACAGCGGCTTCTTCTGGATGCATACGTCTAATCAACCAAGATATTATTGATCTTTACGACCGCGTTAAAGGCCGTCCAAAAGTGGTTGTTAAGCAATAAATTTTGATGAGAATTTAATAATAAAAAACCCGCTAATCAAATTGACCAGCGGGTTTTTCTTTATCTGTTTTTTTAAAGCTTTTTAGTTAGAGCTTTTAAGTTCCAGTCTGCGACGATGCAAAATAGGTTCGGTATAACCAGAAGGTTGAACTTTGCCTTCAAACACCAACTCACATGCAGCCTGAAATGCAATTGAATTATCAAGGGCAGGTGCCATGTTTTGGTATTCAGGGTCACCTTTGTTTTGTTTATCAACTATTTTTGCCATACGCTTCATAGACGCCATAACTTGCGCCTTGGTGCATATTTTATGATGTAACCAATTTGCCATATGTTGCGAAGAGATACGTAGGGTTGCGCGGTCTTCCATCAGTCCAATATTATTGATGTCGGGTACTTTAGAACAACCAACACCTTGGTTTACCCAGCGCACAACATAGCCCAATATGCCTTGTGCATTATTGTCCAATTCGTTTTTAATATCTTCATTTGGCCAATTTGGACGGCGCGATATTGGAATGGATAAAATATCTTCCAGTTTTGCTTTTTTGCGGCGGGCCAGTTTCTTCTGCACAGCTGCAACATCAACTTGGTGGTAATGCGTTGCGTGTAGCGTTGCAGCGGTTGGAGAAGGTACCCAAGCAGTATTAGCGCCAGATTTTGGATGACCGATTTTTTGCTTTAGCATGTCGGCCATTAGGTCTGGCATAGCCCACATACCCTTACCAATTTGCGCTTTACCAGATAAGCCACAGGCAAGACCAACATCGACATTGTTGTCTTCATAAGCACTAATCCAATTAGAGGCTTTCATGTCTGCTTTTCTAATCATCGGGCCTGCATACATAGAAGTGTGCATTTCGTCGCCAGTGCGATCTAAGAAACCAGTATTGATAAACACAACGCGAGATTTTGCAGCTCTAATACACTCTTTTAAATTTACTGTTGTACGACGTTCTTCATCCATAATGCCCATTTTCATGGTGTTTGGTTTCATGCCTAAAAGTTTTTCAACGCGGCCAAACAATTTGCTGGCAAAGGCGACTTCGTCTGGGCCATGCATTTTTGGTTTCACAATATACATAGAGCCTTTGCGAGAGTTTTGATTGATGCCATTTGGTCCAACATCGTGCAACGCAATAAGGCCCGTAATAACGGCATCCATAATGCCTTCAGGCACTTCGTTTCCGTCATACAAGATTGCTGGATTTGTCATTAGGTGTCCAACGTTACGCACCAGCATTACCGCGCGGCCTGGTAAAGATGTGTCCTTGCCGCTTGGCGATTTAAATTCTTTGTCAGGGTTTAAAGAGCGCGTAATAGTTTTGCCATTTTTAGTAAGCGTCTCTTCAAGATCACCCTTCATAAGGCCAAGCCAGTTTGAATAAATTTCAATTTTATCAGGTGCATCAACTGCTGCAACACTGTCTTCGCAATCCATAATAACTGTTATTGCAGATTCTAAAATAATATCAGAAACGCCAGCCTTGTCAGCGCTACCAATTGGATGGTCGTCATTAACAACAATTTGCAAATGCATGCCATTCTTGACAAGGAAGATGCTTGTTGGTGCATCTGGCTTTCCCGTATAGCCCACAAATTGTGTTGCATCTTTAAGGCCAGTTGACCCTTTTTTAAGTTCAGCAACTAACTTGCCACTCTTAACAGTGTAGCGCGTAACTTTTGCGTGTTTTTCATCTTTCAAAGGTGCAGATTCATCTAGGAACTTACGTCCCCATGCAATGGCTTTTTTACCGCGAATAGGATTGTACGATTTGGTGATTTCTGCGCCATTGGTTTGCGGCAAGGCATCTGTGCCGTAAAGCGCATCATATAATGAACCCCAACGTGCATTGGCAGCATTTAGTGCGTAACGCGCATTCATAACAGGTACAACAAGTTGTGGGCCTGCAATTGAAGCAAGTTCGGCATCTACTTTTGTGCTTGAGATAGAAAACGCTTCGCCTTGAGGGACCAAGTAACCAATTTTTTTCAAAAAAGCTTTATAGGCTTTCATATCGTGAAGCTTGTCTTGGTTATTTTTATACCATTCATCAATTTGGGTTTGCATATCGTCGCGCACACCAAGTAATTTTTTATTGATGGGCGCAAGGTCACTTACGATTCCACCAAAGCCGTTCCAAAAATTAGCTTTATCAACGCCCGTATTAGGCAGAACTTGATTGTTAACAAAATCATACAACTGTTTATCGACTTTCAGCCCGCCAGCGTTGATTCGATTTTCGGTTTGCGAATTTTCCATATGATCTCCTGCGCGATTTGCGCGATATATTGAATAGATAGTAAGTGGTAAATTTTTTTTACCACTAAAACGCTTGTTTGTGCAAGTTGCCAAATCAAACTTGAAACCAGTGTAGTTTAGCACCATATATTCATCAAATACTGATGCCAGAAACATTGCAATTAGCGTTTAGTACAACATGATAATGTTGCATTAAAAAAGCATGTTGGGTCGGTGAATGGACTGCCTTTGGATAAGCCATACGGGGTTATTAACAATATGGGGGCCGTGAAAAGGAATTTGTAATGACGCGTATCACAACCCTAACCAATCCACTTCTACTTGGATTTGAAGAAATGGAACGGCTGATTGAAAAAATCACTAAGTCGAGCAATGACGGTTACCCGCCATATAACATTGAAAAAGTAATCACAGATACCGAGGTGAAGCTTAAAATCACACTGGCGGTTGCGGGGTTTTTAGAAGAAGAACTTTTGGTTGAAATAGAAAGCAATCAGTTGGTGATAAGAGGTAAACAGCATGCAGATGACGGGAAAGAATATCTGCACCGTGGTATAGCTGCTAGGCAATTCCAAAAAAGTTTTGTGTTAGCCGAAGGTATAGAAGTTGAAGAGGCCGAACTTAAAAACGGGCTTTTATCAATTAATCTAAAGCGACCAGAACCTGTAATTGCCAGCAGACGCATTAACATCACAACTGTTGAGTAACTGAAGACAAAGCAGAGTGACTTTAGAGTAGGAGTAAAGTGGTGAACCACGATATAAATTTAATGCAAGATTCCGCAGACAGTGAACTGCGATTTGTTGGTGAAGACCAGCTTGCTTATATTTCTATGATTCCAAAAGAGACACAGGAAGACCTGACCGCTCAGCTGCAAGACTTAGCCGAGTTTGAAAATTTATGGGGCGTTTATTCTGCAAAAGGTGAATTGCTAATTGTTTGTGACAGCCCATCATCTGCTTGGGAATATGCAGGCGAACAAGAATTAAACGCTGTAAGAACGCACTAGCTAACTCAATTACTTTTAGTAGTTTAAATTAGTGTTATTAGGCAACATTTGCCGTTTTACTTTTTTCAAGCAATGCATAAATCGCTTCAGCACTATGCGCTTCGCGCAACTGACTGGCCAATGCAGGCTCTCTTAAGACCCTTGCAATTCTTGCCAAAACTTTCAAATGCTCCGCGCCAGCTTCATCATTTGCTAAAAGCAGAAATACAATATCAATTGGTTTGTCGTCTATAGATTCAAATTCAATTGGATCCTGCAAAACTGCAATCAAACCAGTAATGCCATTTAATTCAGGCAACTTGCCATGCGGAATTGCAATGCCATTACCAATGCCAGTAGAGCCAAGGCGCTCGCGATCAAGCAGGGTTTCAAAAATTTTCCGGCAGGCTATTCCTGTTTTTTGCGAGGCAGCTTCCGCCAACTCGCTTAACAGGTTTTTCTTACAGCTCGCACGTAATTGTAAAATTACGTCATCAGGACCAATCAGGTCTGTAAGATCCATTTATAACCCCCAGTTTTCACCTAGTTATTAAGCTATTGACCTCTTGAAGGATCAATCCACCCAATATTGCCATCACCACGACGAAATACGACATTGGTTTCACCGCTCGCAGCGTTCTTAAAAACAACCACAGGGTTGTCGGTAAGGTCTAGCTGTACAACGGCTTGCGCCACGCTTTGCGTATTCATAATCGTAGTTGATTCTGCAATGATAACAGGGTTGTAATCCACGGGCACTTCATCATCGCTCGGAACCTCAACCACGCCATAAAAAGCAGGATCGCCTTTTCGGTTTGTATTGCCTGAGTGATGATCTTTCAAGCGTCTTTTATAGCGTCTAAGCCTTTTTTCGATCTTATCTGCAGCATTTTCAAAACTACTGGTTGCACCATCAGCACTTGCAGTAGCTTGTAGGGTTGCGCCGCTATCAAGATGCACCAAACAGTCGCAAACAAATTGATTCGCATTCTTCTCAACCGTCACGTGGCCAGAAAATCCACCAGCGAAATATTTGGAGACTGTATGCTCTATTCGGTCCTGAATTCTAGTTGTTAGCGTATCACCAATGTTCATATGCTTTCCAGAAATTCTAAGACTCATTATGGTCTCCTCTCAATGTTATTTCATTTAATATTAGTCGTTGCTTGTAGTATCTAATCCCCAAATTAAAATAGTCTTACGAACAACGTTACAATTTTAGTGTAGCGTGAAGATAACCTATGGAGAAGGTGAAAATAAATAAATTTAATTTGCCTTTACCATGGGGCATTACGTGATAAGATTCGCTGCTTTTTTCTCTCTGCGACGTTGCACAGAGGAAGGGATATGCAAGGCTTCGCGATACTTTGCGACAGTTCTTCGAGCAATCTCAATGCCCTTAGTCTGTAAAACTCTCACGATCGCATCATCAGAATAAATATTTTTTAACTCTTCACTTTCAATCAATTGGGCAATTTCATGGCGAACAGATTCTGCAGAATGCGCTTCTTCTCCATTTACTGATGCAATGGAGGCGGTGAAAAAGAATTTAAGCTCAAAGGTTCCCCTGTTGCACATTAAATACTTATTGCTGGTCACGCGCGATACAGTAGATTCGTGCATTTTGATTTCGTCAGCAATTCGTTTCAAGCTCATTGGGCGTAAGTGTTTTATGCCAAAAGCAAAAAAAGCATCCTGCTGCTTAACAATTTCTGTCGTCACTTTCAAAATTGTTTGTGCGCGTTGCTCAAGGCTTTTGGTTAGCCAATTAGCATTTTGAATGCAGTCAGTTACAAAAGCTTTGTCTTCGCTAGATTTGGCACCTTTTTGCACAATTGCTTGGTATGTTTGATTTATCAATACTTTGGGCAATGCGTCAGAATTTAATTCAATGCCAAAACTACCATCTGGTAATTCATTGATAAAAACATCTGTTATTATTTCTTGGGTAGGCGAATGGTCAAATTGTCTCGCAGGGCGCGGATCAAGCGCTCTTATTTCTTCAACCATGTCCATTATATCGCTAAGACTAAGATCGCAAAGTTTCGCAAGCCCGTTAAAATCACACTTTGCCAGCATCTCTAAATTATTAACCAAGCGTTCCATCGCTGGATCGTAGCGATTTTTTTCAATCAATTGCAGTGCAATACTTTCAGAGATATCACATGCGCCAACGCCAGTAGGCTCCATGCTTTGAACAATTTTAAGCGCTTCATGCACTTCGTCTAATCCAGATCCCAGTTCAAGTGCAACTTTTTCGGGCGCTTTTCTAAAATAACCATCACTGTCCAAGCTGTCTATAATATCGGCAGCTATCAAACGTGTCGTTTGTTCCAATCGCATCAGTGCAAGTTGCTCTCCCAAATGGTCGCGCAATGTACGATTTCCAGCTAAGAAATTCTCAATATTATAATCGCCGTCTATCGAAGACATTCCGCCAGAACTTGATCCAGCTTGGCTCGAATGCGAACTTGATTGACTGCTAGATCCTAATGCGCCACCCGATAAAGGGCCTGTCGCTTCGCCATTGCCAGCTTCCCCACCAGAGCGGTCGCTGTCAAATTCATTTTCCAATGAAGTGCCAAGCTTTTCTTCTAGCGCAGCACTGCTCGTATCTAAATCTGCATTAAGTTCTAAAGGCGCTGTTTCGCTATCATTATTTGATGCGCTTACAGATGCAGCTTCACCCGATGAAGCACGATCAATTGTGTAGTTTTCGCCAGTCTCTACAAGTTCTAAAAGAGGATTTTTTTCAATTTCTTGACCAATATGCTCTAACAATTCGACCGAATTCATTTGGAGCAGCTTAATAGACTGCACCAATTGTGGTGTCATTGCCAAGCTCTGAGTCTGGCGCGTTTGTAATCTGACAGATAGTGCCATGCTAACCTATTACTCAATACAAAATGGGGTTAGAGTTATATCTAACTGGCCCGTAAATTGCATGCACTATAACAGCAGGTTCTGACTAAAGTGTAAACCAATGTAAAATAGGTAGTTTTCTAGTCTAAAGTGTAAAACCTTCACCAAGGTAGGTTTTTCGCACCTCAGGGTTGTTAACAATCTCATTTGGGCTGCCATGGGTTAAAACTCGCCCAGCACTAATTATGTAGGCGCGATCAATAAGTCCAAGTGTCTCGCGCACATTGTGATCGGTGATTAAAACGCCAATGCCACGCCGTGTTAGGTGGCGTACTAGGTTTTGAATATCGCCAACCGCAATTGGGTCAATGCCAGCAAATGGCTCATCAAGCAGCATAAACGATGGCCTACTTGCCAAGGCGCGTGCAATCTCACAACGTCTGCGTTCGCCACCAGAAAGGGCAATTGAAGGTGATTTACGCAGGTGCGATATTGAGAACTCTTCTAGCAAAGCATCTAATTGTTTTTCACGTTCTTTTTTGTTGGGCTCAACAACTTCTAAAACTGCGCGAATGTTATTCTCAACAGAAAGCCCTCTAAAAATCGATGCTTCTTGCGGTAAATACCCAATGCCAAGGCGCGCGCGGCGATACATCGGTGTCTTCGTTATGTCGTGACCATCAAGATGAATAGAGCCAGCATCGGCTTCTACCAATCCTGTAATCATATAAAAGCAAGTTGTCTTGCCAGCGCCATTTGGACCTAGCAATCCAACTGCTTCACCGCGTCTAACACCGATAGAAACATCTCTAACGACTTTACGTCCTTTATAAGATTTTTGAATGCCATTGACCAACAAGACACCTTCTCTTGATTGAGGCTGGTGCGTTGGTGCCCGTTGAGTCTGAGATTGTTGAGTGTGAGATTGTTGAGTATGAGATTGTTGAGAGCGTGTTTGAGTTGGGTTAATTGCTGTTTGAGATCCAGCAACGCGTATGCCAGTTCCCGTGCTAACCCTAGTCATTGTTGGCGCAAAACGCATGTCTTGAGCATCGGCATTAATCGCAGATTTTGCAGCCTGTCGTGTCACAACACGTTTAACTGAGTGTATTAAATTACTCAAAATTGGTTTCTTCAAAAACATCACCCAAAACCCTCTAAGGCAATTATTAGTAGCCATTTATAAAAACCAATTAACAGATAAAGACTTAATTTTCCACCAGCATTATTGTGGCATTTTAAGAACGCTATGTTGTTATGATTTTATTTGCGTTTTGCAGATTTTGCATCAAACAAAATTGTGACGCGGCCCTTTTTCCCATTTTTATTTTTGGCGCATGGCGTTAGAACGGCATCATTATTGGCAAGGTTTATCCGCAATTTACACCCCTGAACAATGTTGTTGCCCTGTGTCAGCGTAACGCCACCGCTTAGTAAAGCAACTTGGTTTTTCATATCAATGTCTGCAGAATTTGCAGTTGCTTGTTCGGCGCCAGAGCGCACAGCAACTTTGCCCGTAGCCACAATGCGTTGAACATTCCCAGCAGGCCCTTTATTGCCGCTGTCTTTTGAATAATAAACAGTAAGTTTAGAAGCTTTTAGCACAGTTGAGCCTTGAACAACTTCCACATTTCCAGAAAACTTAGCATAGCCTTTACTGTCTCTAACTTCCAATTTATCCGCTTGAATTTGAACGGGCTCATCAGAATTGCGCATCCCATCAAACGCGCCACTAAAGCTTTGGGCATTTGCAGTTAACGCCGTAACAATAAACAGACCCATTGCCATGAATGCGCTCAATAGTATTTTACGAGCTGAAAGATATGATGGTTTAAATAATGAATAATGCATGAGTTTCTTTCTGAAATTTAATCGCCACATTATTTGGGTTGTGAAGTGTTAACTTGTGCAGATTTTATGGTTTTAGGATAAAGTGTCATTTTCACGCCTTTAGTAAATATGATGCTATCGCCATTTTCTTCGATCGCAATGCTGCCGGCATGTATTTCTGCCTGAAGACTGCTCACAAACACAGGGTTATTGGTGAACATATTACCAGCACCAATATCAATGTCAGCATCTTGAAGTTTTATCCGAATGCCATTGTCCGATAAAATATCTACTTCACCGCCTAGCAATAAAGTTTTGCCTTTAGAATCATACAGACCGTTACCAGCCTTAATATTGGCGAAACTTGTGCCCTCCATTGGAATGACAGCATCAATTTCATGAAGCTCAATTTTTGTTAATTCTTTAGCGTCTTGAATGGCTTCTTTAGCCTTCAATTCATAGGGCCGGTTTTCTCTATCAACGCCACGTAATACAGGATTCTTCATCACCATATTACCGTCATCAAAGCTGGTAGATTGAACGGTTAATGTTGGCGCTCCAGACAATTTACCATAATATGACCCAACAATGCCAACGATCATAAGCACAGCAATGATAGGCAATGCTATGCGTAAAAAGCGAACTTTGCTCGAATGACTATGCGCCTTATTAAAGGCCTTTAAATCTCGTTGACCTGTTAAAAAATCAAACCGATCTTGAGCCTGATCTTGGGGTCGAAACTGAACAGGACTAACCTCACCAGCATTACCAGCAATATTGGTATTATGGGGTGGCTGTACTTGGTTCAATGTGTGCCTGTAATCGTTAAATTAAGTCTTGGTTGTTTGTCAGTGCCGTAACAAACATAAAATTTGGGTTATATTACGGCACAATTTTTGTTAGCCACTATGTGCAAAAATATCCTGTTCGTCCCAACCAGCAAGATCTAACTTTGCCCTGGTAGGTAAAAACTTAAAACATTCATCAGCCAAGTGAGTGCGTTCTTCACGTGCAAGGCGCTCGATGAAAATATCACGCATTCTGTGTAGGTATAAAACATCAGATGCCGCGTAGGTAATTTGGGCTTCGCTCAACGTTTCTGCGGCCCAGTCAGAGCTTTGTTGTTGCTTAGAAATATCAACACTTAGCAGTTCGTGGCACAAATGCTTTAACCCATGACGGTCAGTATAGGTACGGGTTAAACGAGAAGCGATTTTTGTGCAAAATACGGGGGTTGTTTCGGTATTAAAATATTGAAGCAATACAGCAACATCAAAACGACCAAAGTGAAAGATTTTTGTTTTAGTTTCATCGGCCAAAAGCTTTTGAATGTTTGGAGCAGATTTTTGTCCCTTTGCAATTTGAACAACATCCGCAGTGCCATCACCAGGGGACAATTGCACAACACACAATCTATCACGCAATGGGTTCAAGCCTAATGTCTCGGTATCAATTGCAACATCGCCAGAATAATTATCAAGATTAGGCAAGTCGCCTTGGTGAAAACGTATAGTCACTTAAAACTCCAAATTTGCTACTGGGTTATTCGCCCATTTGATTATGCCATTTTAATTAACATGGCGTAGGTTAGTAAATCGTTTACCATACTAATTTCAAATGTATTCAATTTACCTGTTTTACAGCATAAAATTGAATGTTTTTGCTAAAATTAGAGCCAAATAACACCAATTTACTTATGTGATGAATAGCACAGTCAGCGACATTAAGTTTTGTTTTAATTGTCCTATAAACAGGGACAGAGATATAAATCTCTGACAAAAAAATGAAACATACAATTCAATCAATATTAATCGCGCTAACATGTGTAGCGACTTTAAGCGGTGCTGTTAAAGCAGATGAGATTGTTCAAAAAACTAGCCATGCTTCATCTTACGCGCAGCCTGCATTTAACAATAACTATGAGGATAACAAATCGGCACTGTTTGAGCGGTTCGACTTGACGCAAGAAGATCATGAATTAAACGATGCTTGGCTAGGAATGTTTGTCAAAGCGAGGAATGGCACAATTGTTGGGTCAGTTGCACACGCTTTTTTAGATGCAGATGGTGAGGTAAGCGAATTGCTGGTTGAGTTAAGCGCAAGCCAATTAGAATATGCTGTATTTGTTGAGGTTAATAAGGCGCAACTAAACGAATTGGATGTGACGTTGAATTTAAGTGCGTCACAAATTGCAAATTTAGAGCGTGAAGAACCAAGTCAATTTGCGCAGAATTAAATATCTCAGTCCTAAATTTCATTAATAATTGTGGTATTGAATTTGAACTTAGCTGTATTAAGATAGACTTTCATACACGTGAGGGAAATTCATGAAAAAACCAAACTATTATTCGCAAATGGGCGGATTGCCAGCTCAAGATAATTTAATGACGGGTCGCGCGGTTTTTACTAATTCTTATGCGGTCATTCCCAAAGGTGTAATGGCAGACATTGTTACCAGCTTTTTACCACACTGGAATAAAGCCAGATTTTGGATACTTGCGCGCCCCTTATCAGGCTTTGCAGAAACATTTTCTCAATACATTACAGAAGTAGAACCTAGCGGTGGTAGCGATAATCCTGAACAAGATTTAACTGCCCAATCAGTGCTGTTCATTGTGGAAGGAAAACTACAATTAATCATAGACGGAAAATCGCATATTATGAGCGAAGGCGGCTATGCTTATATACCAGCAGGTAGCAAATGGAGCGTATTAAATAAGACCAAAAATTCTTGTAAGTTTCATTGGATTAGAAAATCCTATGAAACAGTTGAAGGTATTAAACCACCAAAAGCATTTGTAACAAATGAAAAAGATATTAAGCCAAGTGTCATGCCTCAAACAGAGGGCAAGTGGTCGACAACGCGATTTGTGAATTCAAACGATATGTCACACGACATGCATGTAAATATTGTAAACTTTGAACCTGGTGGCGTAATCCCGTTTGAAGAAACACATGTAATGGAGCATGGCCTGTATGTGCTTGAAGGTAAGGCCGTTTATAAATTGAACCAAGACTGGGTAGAAGTTGAAGCTGGCGACTTTATGTGGCTACGTGCTTTTTGTCCGCAAGCTTGTTATGCAGGTGGGCAATCCAAATTTAGATATCTACTGTATAAAGATGTAAATCGGGCGCCCAAATTAATGCTCTAAGCGTGTCGTATCAACACTTATATCTGCCGCTTTATAGGCATGTACTTTTCTTTTTGGCGCATTCAAACTTTTAATTTTTTGAAGGTGTTTGGTATATTTTTTGCGATATGCAGCGCGTTTTTCTCTTGGCGCAGAATTAATCAATCTGCGAAACTGTCTTTCAAGTTCAAGAATATCTGCCTCAGAATATGTTCGTGTATTCTCAACTTTATTGATGCCAATAAATTCTTGAGGCAGGCATGAAGAAGCAAATATTTTCACATTTCCCAACCCAATCATTGATGAAAAAGGTAATTCTATCTGCTGAGTGGATTGAAGCGTAATTCTGCCATTAATCATTTTACGTTTAGCGCTAAGACTATAATCGCTAATATTTGAAAAAAGATATGTTTTTGCAATGTGTTCAAACTCGCTATTGTCACTGGCGGCAATCATTGCTTCATTTGCAGCGCTATGCGTAACAAATTGCAGTTCAGCTTCTTTTTGCTTAAGTAAATTGTAGTCATAAACACCGCCAGCAATAGGCAATGCAACCGCAGCAATGAGTGCAAAAATTGGCACAAAGCTACCGCTTTTATTTTTCAAAAAATTTAACAAAAAAATCCGCCTGCTAATAATAACAGGCGGATAATGGCATACATGTTTTTAGATCAGTTTAATTAGAAGCGTCAATTTCTAATAAATCCATTAACTTTTAATTTTGTATTGGTGAAATTCTAACTTCTACACGGCGGTTTTGTGATTTGCCCTGTTCGTTATCGTTAGAGGCAATTGGGCGTGTCTCGCCAAAACCAACAACCAATAAGCGACGTGGATCTGTTCCTTTACCTTGTAAATATTGGCCAACAGCAACAGCTCTGCGCTCAGACAATTGTTGGTTATAGGTAGGGTCGCCAGAAGAATCTGTGTGCCCATCAATATCAAGCAGTGTGTTTGGGTATTTGTTTAAAATAATAGCAACAGAATTTAGCACGCCAGCAAAGGTTGAATTCACAACAGCAGAATCTGAACCAAAGGTTACATTGCTCGGCATGTTTATTATAATATCGTTACCTGAACGGCTTACACTCACACCAGAGTTTTGCAAATGTTGGCGCAATTCCTGTTCTTGACGGTCCATGTAATTGCCAATGCCAGCGCCTGTTAAACCGCCAATACCAGCGCCAATAAGAGCAGCTTTACGTTGATCCTTACCGCCTTTTTTACGAGCAATTAAAAAGCCAGCCCCAGCGCCAATCAAAGCACCAAGCGCTGCGCCACCCGCAGTGTTGTTACGTTGTGCTTGCCCCGTTAGTGGGTCGGTTTGTGTTTGACATGATGCAAGAGCTATTGCGCTCACAGTGAGTAGTAGGATCGATTTTTTCATTATGTGCCCGCATTCTTGGCCTTTGGCCAGTTTATCTAAGGGTTAGTCGTAATTTTGTTAAAAAACCCCACTAACCTGCTGTTAAGGGAGCTGTACGAATTTATTTGCAGTGTTTGCATTTAAAAATGTTGCTATCGAGAATTGTTAAAATATTTGCCAAAAAAGAACGGCAAAATTAAGAGTAGCAACAAATTTAAACTTACAAAGTATCTTTCATGGTCATAGGCCTTGGACGTGAGATAAACCTAACGCCAATCATAGTATTCTTTCGCCATATTGTTTTACACAAAGTGCGTGTGCGTTTTGTATGGTTTACTAAGGCAAATTTATTAGGCAATATACCGCATGAAACTTGCAATTTAGCTCCAGTTTCTGAGAGGTCTTGAACCATGCAAGCAAATGCGTGGTTGGTTCCAACTAGAAAGATTTCACTTAAATCTCGTGCCGGAGTTCGCGCGTGTGCGCGTTTTTCCATATAGAAATGCGCTTTTGATGAGCTTGTTTCGGGCTCAATAATTTTACTTGTAGCAAATGCCACTTGCATGTCCTGTCTCCACCACAAAATGTTTGTAACTAACTAAGCGTCAATTATGCGCCTCGTGTAGTTAACAGAAGCTAAATATTATGATGAAAAATTAACAGTAAAATTTAAAACCTTAATTACTATGTATCCAAATTAGCAACGTTTAGTGCATTTTCTTGAATAAAGATGCGGCGCGGCTCGACTTCATCGCCCATCAATCTTGAGAACAAATCATCTGCCTCCGCTGCATCATGTACTTTTACCTGCAATAATGTGCGTATATTTGGATCAAGTGTGGTTTCCCAAAGTTGTTCTGGGTTCATTTCACCAAGGCCTTTGTAGCGTTGAAGTGTTAACCCCTTACGGCCTGCATTGAACACAGTATCTAACAATGCTCCTGGTCCAGATATTGTTTCGGCTATGTCTTTCCGGGTGAAAATTGGTGGATTCGCATAAACACTTTTCAGGTCTTCAGCCAACATATCCATACGTCGCGCATCAGCAGAACCAATTAACGCCATATCGATGTGCGCAATTTCTTTAACGCCGCGCACAACCCGTTCTAAGGATAGGCCGCCATCTTTATGTGAAGTTGCGATCCAGCCGCGTTCAGTTTCTTCTGCAATTGCATCCAACCGTTCGACGACATATTCACCAGCTTTTAGGGCCTTTTCAGGATCAGACATAAGTTCTACATTTAACGCACCCGCAATGGCGGCCTGTTCAACAACTGCCTTGTTATAACGCGTATGAATGCCGTCAATTAAGCCACGTAACGAAATTGCAGTATCAATGACTTGGCGTAAATCTGCACCTGTGCGCACTTCACCAGAACTTAATTCTATTTTAGTGTCTTCAAGACCAGCTTCGATCAAAAACTCTTCCATCGCGTGCTCGTCTTTTAGATATTGCGAAGACTTTCCGCGCGTAACTTTATACAGCGGCGGTTGCGCAATATAGATATGACCACGCTCAATAAGCTCTGGCATTTGCCTGAAAAAGAAAGTCAGCAACAAGGTTCTAATATGAGCACCATCTACATCCGCATCAGTCATGATGATAATTTTATGGTAGCGTAATTTATCAATATTAAAATCAGCCTTACCGATTGAGGTGCCAAGCGCAGTGATGAGCGTACCAATCTCTTGACTGCCCAACATTCTGTCAAAGCGAGCACGTTCTACGTTTAAAATTTTACCACGCAAGGGTAATACAGCTTGGTTAGAACGGTCACGACCCTGTTTAGCAGAACCGCCAGCAGAATCTCCCTCCACGATAAACACTTCAGATTTAGCAGGGTCACGCTCTTGGCAATCGGCCAATTTACCAGGCAAGGATGAAATATCCAAGACACCTTTGCGGCGTGTTAATTCACGCGCACGTTTTGCAGCTTCACGCGCCGCCGCAGCTTCAATAACTTTGCCGATAACTATTTTAGCTTCAGCTGGGTTTTCTTCTAGCCACTGCGAAAGCGTCTCGTTAACAAGACCTTCTACTGCTGGGCGAACTTCAGAAGATACAAGTTTATCTTTGGTTTGAGATGAGAATTTTGGATCAGGAACCTTGATGGATAAAACGCAAGTTAAACCTTCACGACAATCTTCACCTGTTAAATTCACTTTTTCTCTTTTGGTCATGCCAGATCTGTCTGCATAGCCATTTACTTGGCGCGTTAACGCACCTCTAAAACCAGCTAGGTGTGCGCCACCATCACGTTGAGGAATATTATTCGTAAAGCACAATACATTTTCGTGGTATGAATTGTTCCACCAAAGGGCAACTTCAACACGTATGCCATCTTTTTCTGAATTAAGATAAATAGGGTTTTCAATCAGTGAAGATTTTGTACGGTCGAGATATTTTACAAATTCTTCTAAGCCGCCTTCATAATAAAGCTCTGTTTCTTTGGCCTCAACGCCGCGCTTGTCAGATATTAATATCCGTGTTTTTGAGTTTAGAAACGCCAATTCGCGTAAGCGATTTTCGAGCGTCTTAAAATCAAAGTCGATCATTGTAAAAGTATCAGTGCTCGGCATGAAGGTTACTTCGGTGCCTTTTTCGTCACCACATTCACCAGTCACAACCAGCGGCCCATCCGCAACGCCGTGCGTAAAGTTAATTTCGTGAATTTTGCCGTTCTGACGAATTTTCAAATTCAATGAAACAGAAAGCGCATTTACCACAGAAACGCCAACCCCGTGCAATCCACCCGAAACTTTATAAGAGTTCTGATCGAACTTTCCGCCAGCATGGAGCTGGGTCATAATAACTTCGGCAGCTGAAATGCCTTCTTCAGAGTGAATGCCGGTTGGAATTCCGCGTCCATTATCGGTTACAGTTACAGATCCATCAGCATTAAGCGTAACGGTTACGCGGTCGGCGTGACCGGCTAAAACTTCATCAATACCGTTATCAACAACCTCATACACCATGTGGTGCAGGCCAGAACCATCATCGGTATCACCAATATACATTCCTGGGCGTTTTCGAACCGCATCAAGGCCTTTTAAAACTTTAATTGAATCCGCGCTATATTCCGCAGCTTCAGTAACTTGTGGGTTTGTAGGTTCACCTGAAACGGGTGTATCGTTCATAAAAGTATCCGATTTTTTTCGTTTAAGAAGAGGCAAGCATAAAGGATTCGAATCGCCTCAAAACATTCCGCTAATATAGGCGCTTTTTACCTAAATACCAAATTTTTGGGCGATTATTTTTGGGTTCGAAATAACGGCAATAAATTGGATATTTTTATCTGCTTAGAAGTAACAAAAAAGGCCATAGCTATTAACTAGCCACGGCCTTAAATTTTTAATTAATAGCTTTGACTACGCTTTTATACGATTACTCGCCAAGACCATCAAACAACGCAGTTGATAGATAACGCTCTGCAAAATCGGGCAAAATTACCACAATATTTTTATTCTCAAATTCTTTGCGGCGACCAATTTTAATGGCAGCTACAAGTGCCGCACCAGAAGAAATACCAACAGGCACGCCCTCTAAGCTTGCTACTTGGCGGGCCATCTCAAAAGATTCTTCATTGGTAACAGTAATAACTTCATCATAAATCTTAGTATTCAAAATAGCAGGGGCAAATCCTGCACCAATACCTTGAATTTTATGAGGGCCTGGATCGCCACCAGAAAGGATTGGAGAATCCGCTGGTTCAACCGCAACAATATGAATTTTTGGATTCTGTTTCTTCAAATATGCACCAGCGCCAGTGATTGTGCCCCCTGTACCAATGCCAGAAACAAACACATGCACTTTGCCTTTTGTGTCATTCCAAATTTCAGGGCCAGTGGTTTTGCGGTGAATGGCAGGGTTTGCAGTATTTTCAAATTGTTGAGGGATAACTGCATTTTTGGTTTCGCTAGCTATTTCTTCTGCTTTGGCAATCGCGCCCTTCATGCCTTTTGCAGCTTCTGTAAGCACAAGCTCTGCACCCAAAATTGCAAACATTTTACGACGCTCAATCGACATAGATTCGGGCATTGTAAGAATAAGCCGATAGCCTTTTGAAGCCGCAGCAAAAGCAAGGCCAATACCTGTATTACCAGACGTTGGCTCAACCAAAACAGATTTACCCGGCTTGATTTTTTTGTCTTTTTCAAGCTTTTCAATCATCGCAACGCCAATGCGATCTTTTACGCTGGAGTTTGGATTAAAGGATTCTAGTTTAGCCAGCAGATTTGCTTTTACACGATGCTTTTTTGCAAGTTTATCAAGACGAACAATTGGGGTGTCCCCAATCGTATCCGTGATGTTTTTAAAAATCTTACCGCGACCTACTGCCATTTGATTACTCCCTTTGAAAAACTATATGGACATCATTAAAAAAGTTTGGGAAGTAAAACACTTTTATACCCATCGTGATAGTATGTGCGTGGTTATTAAATGCAATTTATTGGTCGCTAATTCTACGTATGGTCAAAAAATAGAAATTTAATTCTTAAATTTTCTAACCACGCGCTAATATCCAACCAGCCGTTCCTGTTAAAATAGCGGCTGCACTGCGACCCATTATTTTGAGTGACCTCTCATTCCTAAATGTTTCACGCGCTTTTGAAGCTAGCGCAATATAGGGCGACATTACGGCGAATAAGACCACAGCGGTAATTGCGGCAAGTACAAAATATGCGTTAAGCGTAACGCTTGCAATATCAATCACACTTGGCAGTAATGCGATGTAAAAGATGATGGTTTTTGGATTTGCCATGGTGACGGCAAAGCCTGCTAAAAACGTTGCAATGCCTTCGCGCTTGCCTACCCCTTTTTTCACTTCGGTTGGCTTAATGCCATGTACCCAAAACAGATAAGCCAAATATAAAAGGTAACAAGCGCCACCAATCTTAACGATAAAAAAGACGCTGGCAAAGCTGGTGGCAATGACAGCTAGGCCGCCAATGGCAAGGGTCAAATATACAATATCACCTAAGATTATGCCCATTAGCATTGGCAGTGATTTTTGAAACCCAGACCCCAATGCGCGACCAACAACAGCTGCAATACCTGGGCCTGGAATAATGCCTGCAATACCAAGTGCAAGCGCGTAAGTTAAAAATGCTGTGATGGTCATATGTACGTACCTTTGTTTAGCAGGGTCACCATAAAACTGGAAATTACATATTACAATTCATATATTCAAAATATGAAAAGAAGAAACTTTCTAAAAGGTGCAGCGGCGCTGTTTGTGTTGCCAAGCTTTCCAATTAAAGCGCTCGCCAGTGCTGGCAGTGCAGTATCGGCGCCTATGGCAAGTAGATCAGCAGTGGATGTAGCCTATATTTGGTGCAGACAATTTATCGAAAACACACCAGACTTTACACCAAACATGCTTACGCAAAGCTTGGGGTTCTCTGAAAAGATTGTCGATGAAGTTTTGGCAAAAATGGTCAAGAACCAAGTTGTTAAGCCATCCCTCGTTAAAGGTGTTTTTAAACGCGTTGACTCACCAATAGATTTTATAAGTCGAGATAGGCTTAATTCAGTATTGGATATGAAGTCCAAATACTCTGAATTTTTAGAAGCAGAAGAAATACGCGAAGAAGAATTAGCAGATGTTACACAGATGATCGGTCCATCAGCTGTGTCTACAACACATGCTGGCATGTCTGCGCAGGTAAGTTTTGCCTAACGACTACTTCACACCCGTAGAGCCAAAGCCACCAGCGCCGCGTTCGGTTTCACTTATGAGAGATTTTTCTTTAATCACTGCTTGCGTAACAGGGGCAATAATCATTTGCGCGATGCGCATGCCGCGTTCAATAACAAAATCTGTATCGCTGTGATTGATTAAAAGCACCATAACTTCACCGCGATAATCGCTGTCTATCGTGCCAGGCGTATTTAGGCAGGTAATGCCATTCTTATAGGCTATGCCAGAACGAGGCCGTATCTGCGCTTCAAATCCATTTTCAATCTCAAATATAAAACCCGTTGGCACAAGCAATCTTTGCGCTGGTTTAAGTGTGATTGGTTCGTTTTGTGGGCATGCCGCGCGTAAATCCATGCCAGCAGCTTGCGGTGTCTCATAGTTTGGTAATCCAAGCCCATCACTGTGTGGAAGACGTACGATTTGTAATGTGGTCATTTTTTTGTCCATTAAACGGTAATTGTTTCTTTGTTGAAATAGTCAGCAACAGCCAAGGCCAATTCTTTTGCTACAGCCTTTTTACTCATTAAAGGCCAATCTTCAACGCTTACCTTCTTGCCATCTTTGGCGTTAGGCGTTTTAGAAAGCAGCTTAATACGATTATTGTCGCTGCCCATTACGCCACCTTTAATGCCGCTGGTAGCAGACACATCATTGGCGACAATCCAATTAGCACCTTTTTTATCCAGTTTAGCACTTGCGTGTTTTATTAAATCATTGGTTTCTGCGGCAAATCCAATCACCAGTGAAGGGCGTTTTTTGTGATGCCCAATGCCTTTTAAAATATCGGGGTTTTCAGTCAGCTCTAGTTCAGAAGGTCCTTTGCCATTCTTCTTTTTCATCTTTTTATCGGCAGATGCAACAGTGCGCCAATCAGCAACTGCGGCAACCATAATTGCTATGTCGGCAGGTAGGGCCATTTCTACAGCCTTTTGCATTTCACGCGCAGTTTGCACTTTTATGATGCCAACATTGTTAGGCGGATCAATGTTTACAGGGCCAGAAACTAAAATGACCTCTGCACCCAAGTCTGCGAGCGCATGGGCAATTGCGTAGCCTTGCTTGCCAGAAGACCTGTTGGCAATGTAGCGCACTGGGTCAATCGGCTCATGGGTTGGCCCTGCGGTAATAATAGCACGCTTGCCTAACAGTGGTTTTGGTCGGTCATCTAAGAGTTCACCAATTGCATCGACTATTTCTAACGGTTCGGCCATACGGCCTGTGCCAGCTTCACCGCTTTCTGCCATCTCGCCAGTTTTAGGACCAATGAAATTGATGCCGTCATCTGCAAGCGTTTCAACATTGCGTTTAGTGGCTGGGTTTTCCCACATCACTGGGTTCATGGCTGGCGCAATTAATATAGGTCGATCACTGGCAAGTAAGACGGTTGAGGCAAGATCGTTCGCAATGCCATTTGCCATTTTAGCCATTATGTCTGCGGTGGCAGGCGCAACAACAATTGCATCGCATTCACGCGCTAATCTTATATGTCCAACATCTTGTTCGTCTTCACGGTCAAACAAATCGGTGAATACTTTATCTGCCGCCAATGCACCCACCGATAAAGGCGTGATAAATTCGTGAGCAGATTTTGTCATGACAGGGCGAACAGATACGCCGCGCTCACGCAATCGTCTTATAAGGTCGAGGCATTTATATGCTGCAATGCCGCCAGTGATAATGAGAACAATACGTTTACCAGCGGCAGGATAATCTTCAAACGCATCGGCAATCTTTGGCAGTGCTTTTTCAACTTTATTTGAGGTGTTGTCGGCATTAATGGCTTGTGCTGGCTTAGGAATTATAGATCGCTTTGGCTTGGCAGATAATAACAGCCTTGCCTCTTCTTCCATAGAGTGACCATTCTTAGCGGCGCGCTCGCGCAATGCCTGCTTTACATCTTCATCAAGATTTCTAATCGTAATACTAGCCATGAATCCTATATAGTAAATGCAATCATTGATTGCAACATATGATATCAATGATTTCGTGTGTTATTATGCCTGCTTGCATTATGCGGTAGAATAAGATTGAAACTTGTTCTATTAAAACTTCGAAATTCTAAACTACTCTAATTTTCCACTCTAATATTATGAGCTGTAGAATGAAAAATCATATCAAAGCAATTGCCTTAGCGGCACTCTTAGGTTTCTCAACAGTAGCCTGTTCAGACACTTCAACTAAAAAAGCAGGAAAACAAACTATGTCAGAAAATTCTTCTTTCATCAAAACGGACACTGTCGTTGGCGAAGGCGCAACTGCCGAAAGCGGCCAAAATGTTTCAGTACATTATACAGGCTGGGTGTTTGACGAAAAAGCAGACGACAAACGCGGTACTAAATTCGACAGTTCTGTAGATCGCGGTAGCCCATTTGACTTTCCACTTGGTGCTGGACGTGTAATCAAAGGCTGGGACGAAGGCGTTGTAGGCATGAAAATTGGCGGCAAGCGTACGCTGACCATTCCACCAGAAATGGGTTATGGCGCGGCTGGCGCTGGCGGTGTTATTCCACCAAATGCAACGCTTATTTTTGATGTAGAATTACTATCGATTAAATAATTTAAAATTAGCTTATGCGCTGCTTGTTTAGCTAATGAATGAACAGCGCATAGGCACCAAGGCCAGCAATAACCCAAAGGGCTAAATGGCCCCACCTAGAATGCTTGGCTTCTGCAATACCAATTTGTTTTACAGTTTGTGCATCTAATCTAAAGCCGTTTTCGCTGGTTGCTTCCATTTCGCGCGCCAGCGTATCGGCCCGCTCCGCAAGTTCTGGCAATGAACGCGCCAGCGCAATACCGGCCTTTGCACCCTCTTTTAATTCTTCAGCAATGCCAACTGGCCCAAGGTTACGCTTAATCCATTCAGCAACAACAGGTTCGCTTGCCGCCCACATGTTAAATTTAGGGTCCAGCGTGCGCGCCACCCCTTCAACCACTGCCATGGTTTTTTGCAACAGCAATAATTCAGGCCGCGCCTGCATGTCATAAATGTCGGTGATCTCAAACAGCAACAGTAAAAGCTTTGCCATAGATATGGTTTCAGCAGATTGCCCATGTATCGGTTCGCCAATTGCGCGAATTGCTTGGGCAAAACTTGCAACATCTTGCGTGCGCGGCACATAGCCAATTTCAAAGTGAACTTCTGCAACACGCTTATAATCTCGAGTGATAAATCCGAATAAAATCTCAGCCAATGCTTTGCGTTCATTCTTTTTAAGACGACCCATAATCCCAAGATCAACAGCGATTATACCGCCCTTAGTATCTACAAACAAATTACCTGGGTGCATGTCCGCGTGAAAAAACCCATCACGCAAAGCATGACGAAGGAACGATTGAATAAGCGAAGCCGCTAATTTTTCTTTATCGATGCCAGCTTTTTCAATTGCTTCAATGTCAGACAGCTTAATGCCGTCAATCCATTCCATTGTTATGCAATCTCGGCCCGATAATTCCCAATCAATTTTAGGCACTCTAAAACCTGGGTCGTCTTTTACATTTTCGGCCATTTCAGAAAAAGCCGCAGCTTCTAAACGCATGTCCATTTCAATGCGGGCAGATTGTGCAAGCATATCGGTTACTGCAACAGGTTTTAAACGACGCGATGCAGGAATGTATTTTTCTTGCAAACGAGAGGCCGTATAAAATGTGTCTAAGTCTTTTAAGAAACGTGCGCGAACAGTTGGTCTAATAACTTTAACCGCAACGTCAACGCCGTCTTTTTTACGTGTGGCTTTATGAACTTGCGCCATAGAAGCGGCTGCAATGGGGTCTGCAAAAGAGCTGTAAATGTCTTCTATCTTACGGCCAAGCGACCCTTCAACTTGTTCCCTTGCTTGTTGTGTTGGGAAAGGCTCCATACGGTCTTGCAAAAGCTCTAAGTCTTTTGCCATTTGAACGCCAATAACATCTGAGCGTGTTGCTAAAAACTGACCAATTTTTACCCAGCTAGGGCCAAGCCGATTTAGCGCAATTGAAAGACGCTCACTTTGTTTGCGTGATTTAGATTTTTTTCTGGCTATGAGGCCGCACAGTTTTTGTCCAAAACGTGCCGCAGGTGGCAAGGCCTCACTTGGCAGGGCAGAGATAACCCCTTCGCGGGCTAGAACCAAGCCAGCATTTGCCAGAGAAAATAGAGAAGAAACTGTACCCATAATAAACTATAATTTCCAACCAGAGTGCAAAGCCGCGACGCCACCAGTGTAATTGGTAAAATCAACTTGGGAAAAACCAGCTTCGCTTATAAGTTTTGCAAACGCTGGTTGGTTTGGAAACTTTCGAATGGATTCTACCAAATATTGATAAGGCTCAGCTTCGCCCGTAATCATTTTACCAATTTGCGGAATGGCATGCATTGACCATTGATCGTAAAATTTATCCAGCATTGGCATTTCAACTTCAGAAAATTCTAGGCACATAAAACGACCACCACGTTTTAAAACGCGGTAAGCTTCTGATAATGCCATATCCATGCGTGGTACATTTCTAATACCAAAGGCGATTGTATAAGCATCAAATGAATTGTCTTCAAAAGGCAAAACTTCGGCATTGGCTTCAACAAAGTCTACATTGTCAGACAGGCCTTTATCTTGGGCGCGTTTTTCACCCACCTGCAACATGCTTGAATTGATATCAGAAATTGTCGTGTGAAC
>NVRK02000090.1 GCA_002400845.2 Hyphomicrobiales bacterium | reverse complement strand
GAATTTGCGCCTGCATCTAATATGTCATCGCCATCACCGCCAAATAAACTATCTGTCCCATCTAGGCCAAGTAAAATATCATTGCCGTCAGTCCCTGTTAAAGTGTCGTTGCCACTGGTGCCCGTGATGACTATAGGCCCATCTGTTGTGCCATTGATTGTAATGGTCAAGGTTGAAGAAGATGAGCCAGCCGCATTTGTAGATGTGTAATCAAATGTATCAGTTAAAGTCTCACCGTCATTGAGAGCATCAACTGCTGAATTTGAATCGTCTAGAATATATACCCAAGTGCCAGCTTCATCCATGTCCAGTGTGCCATAGGTACCAACAATTTGTACCAATCCCATGCCAGTAACAGTCGTACTGTTTACTGTAAGTGCGTCTGGAGTATTGCCTGTGTCATTAGTGAATAAATCGCCTGAAACTTCTATTACACTATCTTCAGTTGCGGTTGCTAAATCTGCCACTGCTACAGGTGGTAATGTTGAACTTGGTCCATTGATAGTAAGGGTTAAGGTGCTTTCATCGGCGCCTTCACTATTGGCTGCTATATAGTCAAAACTCTCGGTTAGGGTTTCATCCATAGCTAAAGCCGTTACACTAGCATTGGTTGCATCTAACACATATTGCCAAGTATTATCAGCGTTGATCGTAAGCGTACCATATTGACCAGTGATAGTTTTAACAACGCCTTGGGCGTCAGCTATGCTTCCAACGATTGTTTCTACGCCAACAGAAATTAGGACAAGGCCCGTGCCTATATCGTTTGCAAATAGAGACCCAGATGTGGTGTAATTATTTGCATCTTGATTTGAAACCGTACCTGCATCATCTGCAGTTGTTGGGCCCGTTACTGTTCCAGTATAGGTGTATTCTGCTAACTGGAGCGCATCACCAGATGCATCTGTTTGTGTAGAATCGTGTATGGTAAGCCTAGCATCCCATGCATCGCTATTATCTACATCATATTCGGTTCTGAGTTTGATGTTATTATCAAGATTTATTGTGGTATTCGTGTGTTGATATGAAGCATCGTAAATATTCCAGATATTAAACCAAATTTCATTGGCTGTATCCATATAAACAACAGCGGCTTGTTCAAACCCTTGCGCTGTAAGGTCTAAGGTAATCAACAACGTCTCAAAAACAGACTTTTCTATTTCTCTAAAAAATAGTGTGTCAGTGCCTGCGCCACCTGTGATATTGGCAAAAGTATCTGCCGCATCATATACAATAGTATCGTCGCCTGCACCGCCTGATATGATATCAGAACCCGCACCGCCATCTAATTGATCGTCACCATCGTTACCCAATAATGTATTGGCCGCGTCATTGCCTAAAATTTGATCGTCACCATGGCCACCAATTGCGTTTTCGATTGTAACGCCTTTAGCAATGGCAAAATTGTAAGTTAGCCCACCAAAAGAAGAAAAAGCTTCTTCTCTAAGATCAATTACAGCATCTTCGTAAAATCCAGATGTATCAATCGTATCTATGCCACCAGCATCCCAAACTGCGGCGATTATGGAATCTGCGGCACTGTCTAGGGTCCAAGTAGAGTCTCCAGTGTTCGAATTAAAGCCATATACCGTATCGCCAGTGCGGGTGGTCATGTTAGCACCATATAAGCGCTGAAGTGCTGCAATATCGTGCAGCATATAACCCGTATGCTCGCCGCCAACCCATTCATAACCAGCGCCAGTAAAGGCATAGGCATAATGGTCAGCGCCTGAATTGTTTTCATCCCAATAGCTCATTACAGAATATTGTTCGGTATCCTGAAAATATTCAGCTTCTGTCGCATATGTATCCGCAGATGCGCCGTTATAATCGCCAGGGTGCGATAGACCAATGGCATGGCCAATCTCGTGAAGGGTAAGGGAAAACCCATATTCTTGGTCGGTGTTGTAAACATCAGCACTGCCAATCGCGACGAGCGATTGTGTGGCCTCAGTCGGATTGCCATTTTCTGCTTCCCAGCCAAATGTTGGTGCTGCATAGCCACCTGCGTAATTTGGGATAGATTGAATGTCTAATTGGGAGGGGTCAGCACCGCCAGATCCAGAATTTTCTACGTATGTAAATGTTATATTGGCAATTGATTCAATTTCAGCAATTGCTTTTTCGACATATATTTTTTGAACTGCACTTACTGCAACATTGGTAATGCCGTTGTCGTTAGTAATGAAGTTAGTGCTTGTATAGCCATAGGTTAAAGAAGCGGCTTCACCTAAACCATTGCCTCCATAAGCAGCATCATCATCATATTTGATGTCAGATCTGGTAATATGTTCGCCAGCTTCCTCCGTAGTTTTGCTAACTTTATTGAGTGTATTGTAAACTGGCTCTAATTCACTAGGAATTGCTTGATCAAATTCATTTGTTGTTTCTTGATAAACAGGATCAGCCTCAGAACATTCTAAGTTAAAGGATGACGATGAAGCACAAACGATACACATAATAATTCCCCTGCAGGTTGAGGTGTTCTGTTTTAATACAACTCAAGACACGTTATGGCAAATAGATATAACGAAATTGCTTTTAAAAAATCATGAATTTTTACGATTTACCTAACGTAACATTATTCTAATGAGCTTTAAAAGTGTGTTTTTGAAGGAAATTAAGTTTTTGCATCTAATTTTTGGCAAAAAATACTGAAAAATGAAATAAACTATGCGTTTTCTGGCATGGTACTAGCGTTATATAAGAGTTAACTTAAATAGGTGAAACCGAATATTGTATGCCTTTTAAAGGTTTAAAGTAGCGACTTAAGATCAAATTCGGCATCTTTGGCCTGATCTGGCGTAAGTTGGTTACCTGATTCTAAAATCTTTTTGCCAAACATATAGGCTTTGGGATCGTTCATGGCATCAACTGCAATGAATTTTCCATCGGCAAAATACCAAGTAGATTGACCGCCAGAGCGCGAGCCATCTCTTACGACTGTTTCATCATAGCCAATGTTAAAGCCAGCAATCTGCAATTTAATATCATATTGATCTGACCAAAACCAAGGGCTTGGTGTGTAGTCACTTGTGTCGCCTGCAATAACCTTTGCCGCATGTTCTGCTTGATCAATTGCGTTTTGAACAGATTCAAGGCGCACATTGTGCCCTCTAAAATCAAAGCTTGCGACATCACCAGCGGCAAAAATATCTTGGTTTGATGTTTGCGCCTGTGCATTTACATCAATGCCTGTTGAACAACTTAGGCCAGCATCTTGCGCCAATTCCATATTTGCAACAGCGCCAATGCCAGCCAATACAAAATCAACTTCCATTTCACTACCATCGCTAAATTTAGCGCCGACCACACGGCCTTCATTTTCGATCAGTTTTTCAAGTCCAAGGCTTTCGATAATCTCCACGCCTTCAGCTTTGTGTTTCGCGCGAATGTAGTCAGATGTTTGAGCGCAAGCGACGCGCTGTAAAATGCGGTCTACCATTTCGACAACACGTACCTTCATGCCTTTTTGGGCACAAACAGCGGCGGCTTCTAGGCCAATATAACCGCCACCAATAATGAGAACGGTTTTGCCTTCACCAATTTCTGCGCCAATTGCATCTGCATCTTCAAGATCGCGCAAGGTATAAACGCCATCTAAAAAACCACCAATTTCGGCTGGCAATTCACGTGGTCGAGAACCTGTTGCGATTAATAATTTATCATAGGGAAGGGAGGCGCCTTCTAATATAATTTGCTTGCCCTGTGTATCGATGCTGTAAACGGTTTCACCAGCAACGCATGAAACACGGTTTTCTTCGTACCAAGCTTGCGGGCGCAAAAGTAGGCGGTCAGCTTCCATTTCACCTGTCATGTATTTTTTAGATAAAGGCGGGCGTTGGTATGGCAGGCTTGGTTCTTGACCAACCATCGTAATTTCAGCTTCTTGGTCTAATTCACGCATTTTTGCTGCGAATGCGATTGCTGCTTGGCCAGCGCCAATGATTACGATTTTTTGTGTCATTTGATAAAAACCTGCTTCTATTTTGTTGTGTATGATTGATACTATTAAGCCACCACCCAATGCAATATATGAATGCACTATGTTTAAGAAATGAATCAACATAACTTTGAAAGTTCATGACTTTTGAAACTTATTGCAGTAATGATTGTGAAAATTGTTAGGATTATGTTTTGAACGAAAAAGTAGGTCATAAAAGTATAGTAGTGAAGCCGACTGAAATTCGTGTGTCGAAAGATAAGCGTTTGCTTAGAATCGCTTTTGACAATGGCGATGCTTATGAGCTTGAGGCAGAATTATTGCGTGTGCGTTCGCCCTCAGCAGAGGTGCAGGGCCATTCACCAGAACAACGTGTTTTGATGTTTGGTAAGCGCGATGTTGAGATTATGACCATTGAACCCATTGGCAATTATGCTATTAAAATTGGTTTTGATGACATGCATAATACAGGCATATTCATGTGGGAATTTCTGGCGGAATTAGGTGCAAACAAAAAAGAACGCTGGGCCGAATATGAACAAGAATTACTTGAAGCTGGCAAGTCACGTGATGCAAACCTTTCTGTGAAGTTGGGCTAAACATGAGTGATGCAAAAGCTTTAATGTTTCAAGGCACAGGGTCTGATGTTGGCAAAACTGTGCTTGTTGCTGGGCTTTGCAGAGCAGCTAAAAATCGCGGCATAAAAGTTGTTCCGTTTAAGCCGCAAAATATGAGTAACAATGCTGCAATTGCGCAGGCTGGTGGTGTTGTTGGTGAAATTGGACGTGGGCAATATTTGCAAGCTATGGCTTGTGGCGTTGAGCCATCGGTTCATATGAACCCGATATTACTCAAGCCGCAAAGCCAAATTGGTAGCCAAGTTATTGTGCAAGGCAAAGTGTTCGGCAATGCAAAAGCGCGTGAATATCAATCGCTTAAACCTCAATTATTAGAATCGGTTATGCAAAGCTTTGAAGAAGTCTCTAAAGAGGCTGATTTGGTTTTGGTCGAAGGCGCTGGCTCTCCTGCAGAAATAAATTTGCGTGCAGGCGATATTGCCAATATGGGATTTGCTTGTGAAGCGAATGTGCCTGTTGTTTTGATCGGCGATATAGATCGCGGCGGAGTAATTGCCTCTATCGTTGGTACGCATACGATATTGCCGAAGCAAGATCGAGACATGATTGCTGGTTATTTAATCAATAAATTTCGTGGTGATATCTCACTGTTTGATAGCGGTTTAAAGCAGATTGAGAATTTCACTAATTGGAAAAGTTTTGGCATTTTACCTTGGCTTGATGTTGTTGGGAGATTACCTGCAGAAGATAGTGTTGCTTTAGAGAATTTGACTTCAAGCAAAAAAGGAAAACTGAAAATTGCTGTTCCTGTGCTTGGTAAAATCTCAAATTTTGATGATCTTGATCCACTAAAGAATGAAGCCGATGTTGAGCTTGTTTTTGTGAAAAAAGGCGATGCATTACCGAACGATGCTAAGTTTATTATTTTGGCGGGCTCAAAATCTACGATAAGCGACATGCAAGAATTTAGTGCTAATGGTTGGGATAAGCAATTGCACAAGCATGTTGCAAATGGTGGTCATGTGATTGGTATTTGTGGCGGATATCAAATGCTTGGAAAAACCATCAGCGATCCGCACCATATAGAAGGTGATGTTGCTAGCGTTGAAGGGCTTGGACTTCTAGATGTTGAGACAGTTCTTGAAACGGAAAAAATCACGCGCAATGCCTCTCCAAAATCTGTAGAATTTGATGTGGCG
>NVRK02000009.1 GCA_002400845.2 Hyphomicrobiales bacterium | reverse complement strand
TTACAAGTAACTTACTCAGTAAATCAGGCTTCCAGCCTAGGAGAACACCTTGCGGTGCAAATCTCTTTATGATGTTTCAAGAGCGAAGCAGTTCATCGCTTGCGACGTTGCCGCTCTCGTTGTGTGGGTATATAGACTCCACAAACCCCAACTGTCAACGAACTTTTTCAAAAAAAGCATCTTTTTTCAATTCTTTTTTACAACAAATACTCAACTGCATAAAAGCGGCATTTTTTGATAAAAAAGCCCCTTTTTTGACATTATTAAAATGCAGAAAAAAGCATCTTTAATTAAACGTTAAGGAGTCTATACTGATCATAAGACAAATACGGGGCTTAACTAGAATACATTATGCAAAATCTGACTCAATCTAGCGAAAAAGAATTTTTAGGTGAGCTTCCGCCACTGTATTTAAAGCGTGCAAACCAAAAAATTGAACGCAGACGCATCTCATTTAGATGGTTAGCAGGAACTGTGCTAACCGCGCTGACCTCAACCTTACTATTGGGTGGCGCACTTTTTACAGCTTTAGATGGGCGACAACAATTAACGATACCAGCGCAAGCCTATGACCAAGAATCTATCTTGGAAAGCACAAAAAAGATTTTAGCCACCAAAGGCGCGAGACCTAGCAGAACCACAACCGACGGCCTTCCAAAAGAAAATGATATAATGATGATTCCAACAGTCTCTAGAGAAGGATCCAGAGACGTTGTTAAAGAAAAACCATTTTTACACATCGTTTCTCCATTAGCTGCGGCAGTAACGGGCGATTTTTCTTATCCAAAATTCAATCCACTGACCATTTTTTCTGCTTCCAATCTGCCAGAGCTAACGGCGCATTCAAATGTCCTTATATATGGAGCAGATGTAGAGGGGGAAATCACCTTCACGACGACAGATTTCCCATATGACAGTCCAAATCTATATTTAGCCCGTCAAAAAGATGCTGTCGAAATAGAAGAATTGGTGCGCAACACGGCCCCTATTCTAAACATAGGCTCTACATCCGTAATCTCAGTCGCATATTTCGACCCCAGACGCTTTACAACATCTGAAAACACACTGCTTTCGCCAACGGGTGCTATAATAACAGCAGAAAATGTCTCAACCTTATCCAGATCGACAAATAACGAATATATCGGCACTTATTATGAAGAACGTCTCGTAAGACTTAACACTGCAAGGTCAATATTAAGCACTTTGAAAAAAGAAGACGTGATAGGCCAAGAAGCAAAATCAATTTCTCTAGCTTTGGCATCTAACTTGTCATCAGACATTTTCCAAAGAAATGACCGCTTGCGTATTTTCTTCGAAATGAAAAATGGTGCCGGTCAAGAGACATTATCCAATGACAGATCCATCGCTCGTATCAGTGTTTACAGAGCTGGAGCACATTTGGTGAGTATCGCAAAAGCGAAAAACGGAACTTATAGATATGCACAAGAACCTGCTCGTATTGCAGAATTGTCCATTCCTGATAAAAAAATTAAATTGTTGGCCAAATCGGCGCTTCCAACAATATATGACGCAATTCATAGAACTGCATTAAGTGAAGGCATCACGCCAAACATTGTGAAAGAGTTGATAAGAATTGTATCTTTTGATGTTGATTTTAAAGCCCGTGTAAGAACAACCGATGGCATAAGCATATTTTTAAACTTAGAAGAAGGTCAAGAAAAACCAACGGACAGATCTGATATACTTTATGCAGGCATTAAGCTTGGCAATACATTGCGCCGCTATTACCGCTATTTAGACAATGACACAGGTAAAGTTGGCTATTTCGACGAAAATGGGAAAAGCGCTAAACAGTTCTTACTTCGCCAGCCTGTACCCAATGGCAGATTCACTTCTCCATTTGGCATGCGCCGCCACCCAGTAACAAGAGTTAGAAAAATGCACTCAGGCGTTGATTGGGCAGCACCACGCGGCACACCAATATTGGCAGCGGGTAATGGTGTCGTTGAAAAAGCATCTTGGGCTGGCGGAAGTGGCCGCCGCACTGTATTGCGCCATGCAAATGGTTATAAAACCAATTACCTACACCAAACCCGTTTTGCTAAAGGCATTAAACCTGGTGTGCGTGTTCGCCAAGGTCAAATCATTGGTTATGTAGGATCAACAGGTCTTTCAACAGGACCGCATCTTCATTACGAGGTGGTCGTTAATGGGAACAAGGTAAACCCACTGCGCATTAAGTTTCCAAGTGGGAAAACCTTAAAGGGAACTAAATTAGCTGAGTTTAAAGCTGAACGAGATAGAATTGATGCATTGCTCAAAAAGCGCCAAGAAGAAAACCAAATGATAATTGCTCTTAATTAATAAAGCCAATTTTTGGCAAGAATAATATTTGGCAATATCAATTGTTCGTAAACCTTACTACTCGATCACCACTTCAATGCCAGTACTCACTAATTTGGCTAATTCCATTGCGTCCCAATTTGTAAGGCGAATACATCCATGACTGCCTGCTTCGCCAACGCGTGAAGGCCAAGGTGTACCGTGAATGCCGTAGCTTTTTTTAGAAAGCCCGATCCAAGCAATGCCAACAGGATTGTTTGGCCCCGAAGCAACAACAACCGGCAAACCATCATCTATAAGTTCAAAGGTGTTACTTGGTGATAAAGTATATTTTGGAAAGCCTGCCTTATTACGTACTTTAAATGTACCGCGCGGCGATGGGTTTTGCGCAGAACCAATGCTTGCAGGATAAATTGCAACAATTTTTCCTTTTGCATCATACGCACTAAGCAAACGAGAATTCATATCCGCTTTAATTGAAACCACTTTTGTCGATAAATTACGACCGACATTTGCGACCTTAAGCTTTGTGCCTATTTTATCAAAGTCTGCATCAGGATTTAGGCGTAATAAAAAAGCCTCATCCATATGAAAATTCTCTGCCAGCTTTTCTTTCAAAGAGCGGTAAGTTAAGGATTTTAAACTGCCCTGATCTTGAATGCGTTCTGGAATCTTTTCAACAAATGGCCCCGCAATGTCTTTTTTGGTTATTTTATAATATGAGAATGGTTCTTGTTCTGCTTCACCAATCAATTGGTCAATGGCATCATTGTCATTAAGCATTATCAGCTTATCTTTCTTTTCAGAAAAGACATTCAATGCTCGCTTTAAATATTCGCTTTTTCGGCCATTAATAACGCCTGGTGATACCCCCGTACGATCTAACAAAATTTGCAACTTAGAAATGCGGAGTTCTTCTATAGTTATAGCCTCTAAAGAAGTATTGGCTTGCGCCGTTTCAACAAAACCCGAATCCATTGAATCAATATCATCAACGCTCATTATGCCTGTGGCTTTTGCTTTATGATTGAGCAATTCAGAACTCATAACCACATTGGGCAAGCCGATCACACAGCAAGTTATAATTGCTATTTTAATTTTACTAAATTTACCGTTCACAACACAACCCTATACTCAATACACGTAGCCTCACCACGCTTAGAACCAATTAAGCATGTACGGCAAAGATGGTTAACAATATAAAAAGAAACTTAGGAATTGGAAATCACTTAATCACTATGAGTGTAATAAAACGTATGTAGTGGGACCAAATATTAAACCCAAACATTTCAAAGCTTCAACTCAGCCTTTAATTTTTTAGTCAATTTAATGGCGATCATCTGATATGAGGCTTTTATATATTTCTGTAAAGTCTCATCGCCCATAGAACCATGATCTTGCACTTGTATCCACTTTAAGCCACGTGACGCCAGATAAGGTGCAGGCCGCATGCCCTCTTGCTCTTTCAAAATATCAAATGACAATTCGGTGCATTTAAAAGTAACGAAAGGTTCTTCAACCACTTCACTGCCAGACCAACCACTAATGGCAAAAACCTTGCCGCCAATTTTCCAGACATGCGCCCCACCCCATTGCTGAACATAAGTGGTAGGTCCCAAATTTTTACAAAAATCATTGTAAGCGGCAAGATTCATAATTTGTCCTTTTATGTATTTTCAGCCTTTTCCATAGCTTGCCCTGTTAAAAGCAACCTATCGCTCGTCACTTCAACATTCACATTCATACCATCATGAATTTCGCCCAGCAAAATCTTCTCTGCTAAAGGATCTTGCAATTCAGACTGTATAACGCGTTTCAAAGGCCTTGCGCCATAAGCAGCGTCATAGCCACGTTCAGCCAACCACTCCACTGCATCATCATGCAAAGCTAATTTTATATTGCGATCTGCTAAAAGCTTTTCCAAACGTTTAAGCTGAATACGCACAATTGAAGCCATGTCTTTACGTTGCAGCCTATGAAACAGCATTGTCTCATCAATACGGTTCAAGAACTCAGGCCTAAAACTTGATTTAACAACGTCCATTACTTGATCGCGAACTATATCCACGTCCTCGCCTTCACCAAGATTAACAAGATACTCTGAACCCAAATTAGAAGTCATGATAATCAGCGTATTACGAAAATCGACAACACGGCCCTGACCATCGGTTAAACGCCCATCATCTAAAACTTGCAACAACACATTAAAAACATCTGGGTGTGCTTTTTCAATCTCATCAAACAAGACTATTTGATAAGGTCTTCTGCGAACAGATTCCGTCAGTAAACCACCCTCATCATATCCCACATATCCTGGAGGAGCGCCGATTAAACGAGCGACAGAATGCTTTTCCATATATTCAGACATATCAAGACGCACCATTGCGCTTTCGTCATCAAACAAATAGTTTGCCAAAGTTTTGGCAAGCTCTGTTTTACCAACACCGGTTGGGCCTAAGAATATGAAGGAACCAATAGGACGCGATGGATCTTGCAATCCAGCCCGAGAACGACGTACCGCACGTGATACGGCCTGAACAGCTTCTGCCTGCCCAACGACACGCTTACCCAGTTCATCTTCCATTTTTAAAAGCTTATCACGTTCACCTTCCAGCATTTTTTCAACGGGAATACCTGTCCACCGAGAAACAATATGGGCGATATGATCTGGCGTAACAGCTTCTTCCACCATTGCAGTTTGATCGCTATCTTCATCAGCGCTTTCAGCCTTGCCCAATTTTTCTTCAAGCTCTGGAATTTTGCCGTACGTCAATTCACCAGCAAGCGCCAAATCACCCTGACGTTGGGCACGCTCAAGTTCTGCTCTTGCGTGATCCAATTGTTCTTTAATGTCTCTGGCACCAGAGAGTTTATTCTTCTCACTGTCCCAGCGAGCAGTTAAAGAGTCAGATTTTTCTTGATACCCAGCAAGGTCGTTTTCCAGTTTTTTCAATCGCTTAATAGAGCCTTTGTCTTTTTCTTTTTTCAAAGCCTCACGTTCAATTTTCAACTGAATAATCTTACGATCTAATTCGTCTAATTCTTCAGGTTTAGAATCCACCTGCATGCGCAAACGCGATGAGGCCTCATCCATCAAATCAATTGCTTTATCTGGCAAAAATCTATCAGTGATATAGCGGTTAGATAACTGCGCCGCAGAAACTAATGCGGCATCGGTAATTCTTACACCATGATGCAATTCGTACTTTTCTTTAATGCCGCGCAATATAGACACCGTATCTTCAACAGTCGGCTCGCTCACAAACACAGGTTGAAAACGCCGTGCAAGCGCCGCGTCTTTTTCAACGTGTTTTTGATACTCGTCTAGTGTTGTCGCGCCAACACAATGTAATTCACCACGCGCAAGCGCAGGCTTTAAAAGATTAGAAGCATCCATTGCCCCCTCGCCTTTGCCAGCACCAACAAGCGTATGCATCTCATCGACAAATAATATGACACCGCCATCAGCTGCTTGCACTTCACTAAGCACAGCCTTTAAACGCTCTTCAAATTCACCGCGATATTTAGCCCCAGCAATTAAAGACCCAATATCAAGCGCCATTAATTTCTTATTACGCAATGATTCTGGCACATCACCATTTACAATACGTAATGCCAAGCCTTCTGAAATTGCGGTTTTACCAACACCAGGCTCACCAATTAAAACTGGATTGTTTTTTGTACGGCGTGAAAGCACTTGTATTGTGCGTCTAATTTCTTCATCGCGTCCAATAACAGGATCTAATTTTCCGTCGCGCGCATCTTGTGTTAAGTCTCGCGCATACTTTTTAAGTGCATCAAAACCAGCTTCAGCATTTGCGCCATCTGCTGTGCGCCCTTTTCGAATATCATTGATCGCAGTATTTAAAGCACTTGCAGTTAAACCTGCGTTTTTCAAAATGCTTGAAGTTTCTGCCGATTTCTCAATGACCAATGCAAGCAACAAGCGCTCAACAGTAACAAATGAATCGCCAGCTTTCGTTGCCGCTTGTTCTGCCGTCGTAAACACTCTGGTTAAAGGTGCAGACATATATAGCTGACCATCACCACCTTCAACTTTTGGCATTTTATCAAGTGCAAGTTTAACGCCCAACGAAGCATCTTTAGGACGCGCATTAGCAGCCTTCATTAAAGAAGCCGCCATACCTTCTGGATCATCCAATAAAACTTTTAAAACATGTTCAGCAGAAAATTGCTGGTGGCCTTCTGATACGGCCATAGTTTGCGCAGACTGAACAAAGCCTTTTACGCGATCAGAGAGTTTTTCAATATTCATATCTATCCCTTCACCATTGCCAAAAAAGCACAATAGGAGTGTTGAAGATTAGGCTCCCTAAATAGGCAAACCTATCAGGCAATACTTGCCTCAATCCTATATAGGTACAAGAATAAAATCTTTTAGAGCAAACTCACAAATAATCAGAACTTAAAACAAAACCCAACGATTAAAAAATCGCTGGGTCAAAAATTCATTCAGAAATATTAATTACTAATTATTCATCAGCGCCTGCTGTTTCGCGACTTGCAGAACCAGCACTAAGCAATCCTTCAGGTAGACCAGCAGCATCTTCCGAGATTTTTTCATCAGATTTTGAAGCCGCAGCTTTTGTAGTTTCAGCTTTTGGCTCAGCCTCAACATCAGTTTTCACTGCCGCTTTAGGTTCTTTACGCGGACGACGCGTGCGCTGAGTTCTAGGCCGACTATTTGTACGCGGTTGTTCAGTGACTTCAGCAGTTTCAATGCTTACTTCAGCACTTTCACTTTTTTCTACGTTAACTTCACTTGCTTCATTATTTTCAGCTTGTTGAGTTTCAATATTTTCAGCTTGCTGTGCTTGTCGCTCAGTATTCTCAGTATGACGTTCAGCGCGTTGCGCTTCTTGTTGAGCACGCTTTTCTTCTTGAGCCGCAGTCGCTACAGCTACAAGACGGCTATAATGTTCAGCGTGTTGGAAATAGTTTTCCGCCATTACACGGTCATCAGATGTCAGAGCATCTCTGGCAAGTGATGAATATTTTTCTGCAACATGAGCAGCATTACCGCGAATTTTAACTTCAGGGCCATTGCTCTCGTAATTACGCGTTAGCGGATTAGAAGATTTGTTATTATTATTGTTATTATTATGATTACGACCTCTACCGCGAGAACGATTATTATTATTATTATTTCTTTGTGGCTGCCTCATAAAGCTTCCGACCATTTCTTTTTGTTAAATTATGACAACTTTGTTGTTGTCGGTTTAATTTCACCCTAATCAAACAACCTGCATTAAAAATAGCGGTCAAATCTGAAAAGAAAGTTTAAAATTCAAATTCCAATTTGAAACTTATTCAGTTTAGTTGATCTAAATTGATCGCCCTAACCTATATATCCTGAACTTATATATCCTGATTGGTTTCCCCAGCCCCATGTCACTATCTCTATAGTCTAACTTTTAACGGCGAACTACGGATAAAATTTGGGGGTTTTGCATTCTGCACTTATTGCTAACGAATGCTTTACACTCCTCTAACGTGTTATTTCAATATTTCCAAGTCTTTTCTTGCAATACTTATTAACAACGTGTCGTGAGACCTAACGTACACTAATTAATCTAAACCTCAAAGACAACAAACCGCTCTATGCTAGATAGGTCAAGATGGGCAGAAACCAGTCCCCAATCCTTTTGATTGGCTAATTTTATCAAGGCTTCATGCTGACCAGCGCCAGTTTCAAGATAAAGTTTACCTTTTGGCTTAAGTAACGGCTTCGCATCCGTTAAAATGCGCTCATAAAACTCCAAGCCATCTTTACCACCATCCAATGCAATATGGGGATCAAATTCGCGAACCTCTTTCTGCAATCCAGCCATATCAGCACTGTCTATATAAGGTGGATTAGAAACGATAAAATCAAATGGGCCATTCATACCTTCAAGGCAATCAGCTAATTTAAGCTCTAAACGCTTCTTAATGGCATGCAATTCTAAATTGGCTTTAGTTGCATTTATCGCATCTGCGCTAATATCAGATCCAATAGCAGTGAATAGGTTTTGCTCTAATAAAAGAGAAATACTTATTACACCAGAGCCAACACCAATTTCTGCAAAATACGCATCTTTATCTGCAAAATCTTGTAAAATGCGTTCAACAAGCAATTCTGTTTCAGGGCGTGGATCCAAAACATTATCAGCAACAATAAAGTCGCGACCAAAAAATTCACGGCGACCAATGATGCGATAAACTGGTTTTCCAGCCATGCGTTGTTCAATTAGGCTTTGATATTTATTTTGAGTTACTTCTAAAACTTCATCTTTAGCACAACTAATCAAAGTGAAATAAGGTATACCAGCACAATGTGCCAACAATATGCGTGCATCAAGGCCAGAGGTTTCAATACCTGCTTCTAACAATTGTGCACCAGCAGATCGTTGCAATTGTGCAAATGTTATTGAACTCATGTTTCTTCAGCAGCAAGCAAGGTTGCCTGATGATCGGTAATCAATGCATCAATAACTTCATCAAGGCCTTCACCTGCAATAAGTTTCTCTAATTTATAGAGCGTAAGATTTATGCGGTGGTCAGACAATCTTCCCTGTGGAAAGTTATAAGTACGAATGCGCTCAGATCTGTCACCAGAACCCACTTGACCTTTGCGGCTATCAGAGCGTTCTTTATCTGCTTTTTGGCGTTCCATATCATACAATTTAGCCCGCAATGATTTCATCGCATTGGCACGGTTTTGGTGCTGCGATTTTTCAGTCGACAATACCACAATACCAGAAGGGATGTGCGTGATACGAACAGCAGAATCGGTTGTATTAACGTGCTGTCCACCAGCGCCAGAAGCGCGCATTGTATCAATGCGGATGTCTTCATTGCGAATTTCAATATCAATTTCTTCAGCTTCTGGCAAAACGGCAACAGTTGCCGCAGACGTGTGTACACGGCCCTGTGTTTCTGTATCTGGCACACGCTGAACACGGTGAACACCAGATTCAAATTTCAAACGCGCAAAAACGCCCTTACCACTAATCGCGGCAATCACCTCTTTATAACCACCAGCATCGCCATCACTGGCAGATAAAACTTCCACTTTCCAGCCACAATTGGCAGCGTGGCGCTCATACATCCTAAATAGATCACCAGCAAAAAGCGCTGCTTCATTACCGCCTGTACCCGCTCTAATTTCTAAAACAGCACTTTTATCATCAGCGGCATCTTTTGGTAAAAGCAATAATTTAATCGCCTCAGTCAAAGATGTGATTTTCTCTTTTAATTCAAGAACCTCAAGCTCTGCCATTTCCTTCATTTCAGCATCAATCTCGCTGTCACCCAACAACTCAACCAAACCAGCCAATTCATCGGTTGCAGTTTGAAACTCTTTGATTTTTTCAACAACGCCGCCAAGATGGGAATACTCAGATGCCAATGCAACATAAGTTTCAGGATCAGGGTTTGCCGCCATTTGTTGCTCAAGATTAGAGTGGCGTTCTGATAATTGCTTTAATTTGATTGTGTCTAGCATGTAGCTCTAACTCTTGGCTTAATTCTGCGCTCAAATTTCAAGGCTCAATTGAGCATTAAAATGTGTCTGTTTCTATACTTTGAAATTATTCAAGTTACGTTTAGCCCGTTTAGCAAAAATAACAAATGCTTATATTGTACTAATACGGAATTGCATTCGCGTCCGCAAAATCAATTAAAAATTCACGAATGGTCTGCCCACCTGCTGGCTTTGCAATTTCTGCTAATAATTTCTTTTCAAGCACAGAAATGTTAGTTTCCAACAACGTCGCTTTTACAGGGCCAATTGCAGCGCTGGTCATCGAAACTGACCTGTAACCAAGGCCGAACAACGCCAGTGCAGAAATAGGTCTTGAAGCAAGCTCGCCACACAATGTTACAGGTGTGTTGTACTCCTTACCCGCAACAATTATTTTATGAAGAACTCGCAAGAATGATCGACTTAACGGATCAAAACGTCTCGCAATTCGTGCATTCCCTCTGTCGCTTGCCGCCATAAATTGAAACAAATCATTAGAACCAACAGATACAAAATCAACAGCTTCCATCAATTCATCTAATTGAAAAAGCAAAGCAGGCACTTCAATCATAGTGCCTAAATTTAATGTATTTGGAATAGCGTGATCGAATTTTTTCAACAATTCGATTTCACCGTCAATGATTTCTCGAACTTTATAAATCTCTCTAGTTTCAGTTACCATTGGAATCATCAATCTTAGATCGCGATTTCCTGCAGCCCTCAATAAGGCACGAACTTGGCTTTTAATTAAGCCAGGTCGATCTAGTGAAAGCCTAACGGCTCTCCATCCAAGCGCTGGATTTTCTTCTTGTTCAGAACGTAAGTACGGCAAAACTTTATCGCCGCCAATATCCAACGTTCTAAACGTTACAGGCTTATCACCTGCCCCATCAAGCACATCACGATATAATGTTTCTTGCTCGCCGGGCCTTGGAAACCTAGAGGCTACCATAAATTGTAATTCAGTTCTAAACAGCCCGATACCATCAGCGCCCGTAATTTCAATATTTGGCAAATCCATTAAAAGGCCAGCATTCATTAAAAGCTCAACCGTTTGTCCATCTTTAGAAACAGCAGGTTCATCACGTAGTTTCGCATAAACTTCCTGACGCTTTTCTAACAACGCAACTTTTTCTCTATAAGATGTTAAAGTATCATCTGTTGGCCGAATATAAATAACGCCTTCTTGCCCATCAACAATGATACGATTTCCGCTTTCTGCAAGCGACACCGCCTCTACTGTTTGTCCAATAACAGGAATGCCCAATGCCCGCGCAACAATTACCACATGTGACGAAGGCGAGCCTTCTTCAAGAATTAAACCGCGCAATGACGGGCCATTATAATCCAACAATTCTGCAGCGCCCATATTGCGTGCAACCACAATACAGTTTGCTGGCGGCTCTTTATCAGATTCGCCATCCTTGCCAACTAACTCCCGTAATAGACGATAAGCAAGATCATCAAAATCATGAAGCCGCTCACGCATATAGGGATCAGATTGGCGCATCATACGCGCTCTATTATCACTTTGAACTTTTTCAACAGCTGCTTCTGCGGTTAAGCCATTTACAATGGCGTCTTTCATGCGCCGCACCCAGCCACGGTCATTGGCAAACATGCGATAAGCCTCAAGCACATCGCGGTGTTCGCCTTCACGCGCCACATTATCATGGCCCAACATATCATCTATAGAAATACGTATGTTACCAAGAGCTTCATCTAGCCGTTGTTTTTCATATACTTCATCTTCATTAAATAAATTTGTAACGACAACCCGTGGTTGGTGCAAAACCACTTGGCCAATACCAATGCCATCAGCAAGTGACGATCCACTCAATTTAATCGCTCTTGTAAGATCAAGGCCAGTGCCTTTTTTATCAAGCCCTTCTAATTGACCTGCTGCAATAAGCTCAGCCAAAACCATAGCTGTCGTTTCTAAAGCTTCAATCTCAACTTCATGGTATAAGCGCTCCACCATGTTTTGAACCACCAATACGCCAATGGCACGCCCAGAGCGTAAAATGGGTACGCCTAAAAACGATTTATATTTTTCTTCGCCAGTTTCAGGGATAAATGCAAAAGCTGGATGGTTTTTTGCATTTTCAAGGTTAAGCGTTTTTGCAGTTGCAGCAATGGTACCAACAAGACCCTGCCCAACATTAAGTATCGCTTCATGAACAGCGCTAGAATTAAGCCCTTCTGTAGCAAACAGTTCTAATACATTGTCAGAACGCAACGCATAAACAGAGCAAACTTCAGCAGTCATGCTAGACGCGATATGAGAAACAATTTCATCAAGGCGTTCTTGCGCGCCAAGCGTTTTTGCCATCACTTCTCGTAGCAACTTTAATAAAACACGTGGGCCTAAATTGGATTCAGTTTTCTCTGTCACCTAATTGCCCCCTTTAAAATAGAAGTTTAAGAGCAAACTTAATATGCTCTTTTAAAATTACACATCATAACGCAATGAAAAAAGCGGAGTACAACAAAGATTGTTCTTTGTTTAACTAAGTTAAGCCGCGCTATCTAAACCATAAACAGTATGCAGAGTACGCACCGCAAGTTCTGTATAATCAGCATCAATAAGCACAGAAAATTTAATTTCCGATGTCGTTATAGCTCTAATGTTGATGCCTTTTTCAGCCAATGCAGAAAATGCAGTAGCCGCCACACCTGCATGGCTACGCATGCCCATGCCAATAACAGAGACTTTTACAAGACCTTTGTCATTCTGCATAATCTCATAACCAATTTTTTCTTTATTGGCTTCAAGCACTTTCGTAGCTTTTTCCATGTCCCCTTCAGGAACTGTAAAAGTCATATCAGTGTACGAACCATCTTCAGAGACACTTTGTACAATCATATCTACATTCACATATTCTTGCGCCAATGGACCAAAAATTGCGGCTGAAATACCAGGTTTATCTGGCAAACGTCGAAGAGAAATCTGAGCTTCATCACGTGAATAGGCTATTCCTGTTACTACTTGCTTTTCCACAATATCTTCCTCACTACAAATCATCGTTCCGGTTGGTTTTGCATTTGGGCCTGAATCAATTGAATCAGGGTCATCAAAACTAGAACGCACAAACATTGTTACGCCATGTACCATGGCAAGTTCAACAGAGCGCACCTGTAGCACTTTAGCGCCAAGCGATGCCATCTCTAACATTTCTTCAAAGGATATTTTATCCAAACGCCGGGCTTTTGGTGCCATGCGAGGGTCTGTTGTATAAACCCCATCAACGTCGGTATAAATATCACATCTATCTGCTTTAATTGCAGCAGCAATTGCTACGGCACTTGTATCAGATCCGCCACGACCCAAAGTCGCAATGCGGTTATCATCACTAATACCCTGAAAACCAGCAACAACAGCAACTTGGCCCGTTTCAAAGCGTTTAATTATTTCGCTGCCGTCAATATCTTCGATACGAGCAGCACCATGCGCGCCATTTGTACGAATAGGTATTTGCCAACCAAGCCACGAGCGGGCATCAACGCCAATACCTTGAAGGGTAATGGCTAAAAGACCAGCAGTTACTTGCTCACCAGAAGCAACAATTGAATCATATTCACGCGCATCATGCATAGGAGAAGCATCTCGTGCCCAACCAACCAATTCATTGGTTTTGCCAGACATGGCAGAAACAACAACGGCCACTTCATGGCCTGCATCAACTTCGCGTTTAACGTGGCGAGCAACATTGCGAATACGATCCATATCCGCAACAGAGGTACCACCAAATTTGAGCACAATACGTGCCATAGCAATCAAGTCCTTAAATTCAATAAAATGCTCCACACCTTAATAAAGGTTGGAGCGCCAGCGTTTCATACTGAATATAGGGAGTTGTGGCAAGTAGATACAAAAATCAGATCGCTTGATAGTTCAATAATAGTTCAGTGAGTAGCAATATTGCCTATCATCATGCGACAACACCCCACTTGACTTAAGCCTTTACGACACCTTTGATAATATCATTCCTAATTATAGAAAAACATTCTATAATGAAGTACGCAATCTAAAGCAAAATCAGCAAGTAAATCTAATGGCAAATAACAGCACTAAAAAAAGCACAATAGACCAAGCCGACGTAGATCGTTTTTCTGCAATGGCCGCAGAATGGTGGAGCCCAACTGGTAAGTTCAAGCCGTTACACAAATTCAATCCAGTGCGCCTACAATATATTAAAGAACATTTATGCGAAAACTTTGATCGTGACTATAAGAACCCACAAGCTTTAAAAGGTCTTCGTATTTTAGACATAGGCTGTGGCGGCGGATTATTATGTGAACCAATGGCAAAAATGGGCGCAACTATTGTTGGCGCAGATGCAAGTGAAGTAAACATTGAAGTTGCCAAAATTCATGCCAAACAATCTAACTTAAAAATTGATTACAGAGCCACAACCTCAGAAGACCTAGAAGCCGCTGGCGAAAAATTTGATGTGATTTTAAACATGGAAGTCGTTGAGCATGTTGCGGATGTAAATTTGTTCATCTCCTCATGTGCAAAAATGCTAAAACCCAATGGTTTAATATTTGTCGCAACCATTAACAGAACACCCAAAGCCCGCGCTTTGGCTATTTTCATGGCCGAAAAAGTATTGCGCTGGCTGCCAGAAGGTACGCACCAATACGAAAAGCTAGTAAAACCTGATGAAATCATCGCCCCTCTTAAAAAAGAAGGCGTAGCAATTCTCGATCAAACAGGCGTATTTTACAATCCATTCACCGATCAATGGAATAAATCTCGTGATATGGATGTAAACTATATGCTGCTAGGTAAAAGGGTTGCATAATTACAATATCACCAATTAGAGGTAGATATTGGTGTTTTTAACCAAAATAACCTCTTAAAATGCACTTATGTTGCGTTCTAATAGTTTTATTTCACATTTGTTAACCAAATTGTAACGCCCTAAAAATATAACCGGTGGTAGACACATACCAAAATGATTTGGTTTAATTTGTTCTGCTAGAATTCATGACGACGAAGGCGGGTCTCTTAGCAGGGGAATTGCCAATTAAATTCGCACTAGCATGCGAAATTACTCATGGTTTGGGCGTGTAATAACTACCACATTGAACAGGCAATTTGATCTCTAAGTAATATAGATGCTTACAGGAAGCATCACACTATGGGGTAAACATGTTCGGCATTAGTCAAAATAGCGGCAGAAACGCAAAAGCAGTATTAACTGCATTAGATAAATCATTAGCAACAATTGAATTTGATACAAGAGGCGTTATTCTAAAAGCCAATCCACATTTTTGCCAAGCACTTGGCTATGATGAAAGTGAAATTGTTGGCAAGCATCACAGAATTTTTGTTGAAGCAGGTCACACAAAAACTGCCGAATATCAAAAATTCTGGGACGATCTAGCAAACGGAGTATTTGGCTCTGGTGAATATATGCGGATCGATAAAAGCGGTAAAGAAATCTGGATTCAAGCGACATACAATCCTATTATGAACAAAAGTGGCAAAGTTGTTAAAGTCGTAAAATTCGCATCAGACATCACCGATCAAAAAGCAAAACTTGCTGACTTCGAAGGCAAAATGAACGCAATTTCTCGTGCCCAAGCAGTTATTGAGTTTGACCTTGATGGCAACATTCAAACAGCGAATGAAAATTTTTGCACAACGGTTGGTTACTCTCTAAACGAAATTATAGGTCGCCATCACTCTATTTTTGTTGAGCAAGAACATGCCAATAGTAAAGAATATGCAGAATTTTGGCCTCGGCTTAGAAGGGGTGAATTCTTTTCATCTGAATTTAAGCGCATCGGCAAAGGCGGCAAGGAAGTATTCATCCAAGCATCTTACAATCCAATCTTCGATTCAAATGGCAAAGTTCATAAAGTTGTAAAGTTCGCAACAGACATTACAGCCCGTGTAAATGCTGTAAACAAAATTGGTCAAACACTAAAAGCACTAGCAGCTGGCGATCTAACATCAAGAATTAACGACCGTGACTTTGATAAAGACATGGAAACATTGCGCACAGATTTAAACAGCGCTATTGGCCAGCTTGGTTCAACATTTGGCGGCATGCTAAAAATTACTGACAGCCTGGGCACTGGCGTTAGAGAAATTGTTGCAGCATCTACGGATCTTTCTACAAGAACAGAAAAACAAGCCATGGCATTAGAAGAAACTGCGGCAACGTTAAATACATTAACTGAAGCAGTTCTAACCTCTGCTGAAAACGCGGCACATACACAAACCATTGCTAAAGAATCTGAAAAAGATGCTCAAAAAAGTGGTGAAGTCGTTGAACGCGCACTAAACGCGATGTCTCAAATTGAACGCTCTGCATCAGAAATTCGTCAAATTATTTCAACAATTGATGAAATTGCATTCCAAACAAATCTACTAGCGCTAAACGCTGGTGTTGAAGCGGCCCGTGCTGGTGAAGCTGGACAAGGCTTTGCGGTTGTTGCGGCAGAAGTTCGTGCCCTTGCTCAACGCTCAGCAGAATCTGCAAAAGAAATTGCCGGCCTTATCACTAAGTCAGATGAGCAAGTTTCTGAAGGTTCTAAACTGGTAACAGAAGCTGGTGAAACACTTAAGCGTATTGCAACGCAAGTTCTACAAATCAGTGGCGCTGTTAATGGCATTGCTCAAAGTTCTGCTGAACAGTCTGAAACCATCAAACGCGTTAACGCTACTGTTAGTGAGATGGAACAAGGCACACAGCAAAACGCAGCAATGGCAGAAGAAGCAACCGCGGCTTGTCACTCATTGCAAAATGAAGCTGGGGAATTAGAGAACTACATGTCTAAATTCCAAGTGTCAGAACATGAGCACCAAGAATACGCAATGGCTTCTTAAGCGAGCTTCTTAATTAGATATTTAAAGCTAAAGCGGTGATTTATTTCACCGCTTTTTTTATGTTTAAATATTAGGCTTAAAATTTAAGAAGGCTAGCTTCTAAAATGCTAGTTTTTTTCTTCTGGCAATTCAGGAATTGGCACAACATCAATTCCCTCTTCCGCCAATTCAATGGCTTCTGCTAAATCGGCTTTGCCATGAATACCGCGTTTTTCAGCTTCACCAAAATGAATCTTGCGCGCCTCTTCCACAAAATCTTTGCCAACATCTTCGGTATTATCAATCACGTGTTTTTTAAACGCACGGATTTTTTCAACCATTTCAAAGTGAGCATCTGCCAACTGTGGCGGCAATTCGGGCACTGCAACAGCGGTAGAAGAAGGCTTTTCTAACGGCTCAATTTGCGCGGTTAATTCTGCCGCCGCTTTAGAAGGCATGCCTATGCAAGATATATCAGCCTTTTCTTCCAATTTTTCACTCGCAGCTTGGCCCTGTGTAAGAACCACAGCATTAGATTTTTTTGGAATGGCAGGCGCCATCAAAAGCTTCTCAATTTTTGTGCTATTGCAAATGGGGCAATCAACTAGGCCCCGTTTTTGCAAACGGACAAATTCATCGTTTGAACCAAACCATCCTTCGAACTCATGTTCGTTATCGCAACCTAAAGCAAATTTAATCATAGAGAATTATACCACATATCTTACTTAAACGCTCACAATTGAAAATTTACGTTCATTATTCAATGCAGGAATTTTAGCCCTTGCTTCATCGACTTTTTCCAAATCGATTTTTGTAACCAAAATCCCTGGCTCATTGTGCTCTAATTCAGCAACAATAGTACCCCATGGGTCAACAATCATTGAATGCCCATAAGTCTCTCGCCCATCTTCATGAACACCGCCTTGTGCGGCGGCCAACATATAAGCCCCATTTTCAATCGCTCTGGCACGAAGTAAAATTTCCCAATGCGCTTCGCCGCTGGGTTTGGTAAAGGCCGCAGGGCAAGTTAATATTTTTGCACCCAACTTTGCTTGGCTTCTAAAAATTTGCGGAAAACGAACATCGTAACAAATTGCTGTCCCCAGCTTTACACCATCCATATCAACAACCATGCTTTGATTGCCAGCTTCATAACGCGCAGATTCTTTCCAGCGATTGCCAGCACCAAGATCAACATCAAACATATGGATTTTATCATAATTACAAACCTGCTCACCTGATGGTGAAAAGATTGCCGCGCGATTGTAGCATTTGTCATTATCAGCTTTTACAGCATTCGATCCAATATGCAGCCAAATGCCCAATTCTTTTGCAAGCTTGCCACATTTATCAAAAAATACATTACCCTCTTGGGCGTTAATACCATCCAGCAATTTGCGTGGATTTTTTTCAATCATACCAGTCATTTCAGGTGACTGAACATACATCGCACCTTGGCTAGCAGCATCGCGCACCATTTGTTCAAGCGTGATGAAGTTCTTCACTTCATCTCCACAAGAACGCATTTGTATAAGCGCAACCGTTAAAATACCCATATTAATTAGACCTTATGCAAGCAACGCATCCAATTCGCCAAGACTTTCAATGTCAAACAAATCATCACATCCACCAATGTGTTTGCCATCAATGAAGACTTGAGGAAATGTGTTGCGGCCAGAAAGTTTGACCATTTCTTCACGAACGATTGGATCAAAAGTCGCGTCATGTTCTGTGATTTTCACATCTTTTTTTGCGAACAGATTTTTTGCCGCGGTGCAAAAGCCACACATTTTTCTGGTATAAATTACTACTTCTGCCATTTTATTTCCTTCAATACTTTAACTTAAACCAGACATTCAATCTGCATTTATGTCTATTTGCTTTGTTATGTCCACTTACTTGTTATGTAAAGTCACATGTCGAAGCTTTCAACTCTAGCAAACGTTAATACATCAACAGATGCCACCCCAACACGGTTTAAAGCTTTAGCCGCAGAGCTAACCGTTGCTCCAGTAGTCAATACATCATCAATGAGCAATATTGATTTGCCTTTTAATTCTGCACCATATTCCGGCGGAACAATAAAGACACCCGATACGTTTTGGGCTCGCTCTTGCCGCGATAAACCTACCTGCTGTTTTGTTTTTCTAATTCTCTTTAATGCCTGCGGTCTATACTCAAGATTTTTATCTTTACAGATCGTGCGCGCAATCTCAGCAGACTGATTAAACCTGCGCGTTAATAATCTCGTTTTATAAAGCGGCACAGGTATCACAATGGGATTTTCTTCAATCAATTGACGGCCAGCCCTTGCCATCCATTTTGCGATCCATGGCGCAACATCTAATCGGTCAGAATATTTCAAACCAGATATAAGACGGCGTATAGGATCATCATATAAAACAGCGGCTCGCGCACGGTTAAATGGCGGCGGGTTAGCAATTGCATCGGCGCAGACAGCGCCTTGTCCCATATCATACGAAAATGGAGAGCCTAATACTTCGCAATAAGGTCGCGCGACAAAACGTATAGTGCCCCAACATTTAGAACAACAACCGCCTGGCTGGACAACAATTGCATCACACATCAAACAAGTAGGAGGAACAATCCAATCGCGAACAACATTAATGCCTAAACTTGCCCCAGTCCCTAGATTGGATGTGGCGGCAGAAACAGAACAAGTTATAGCCTCTAAAGAAGCACTTATCTTTTTTCTTAATGATTTTTGCGCAATGAATTTCATAAAGCACCTAAGTTAATTTTTCTAAGCTAAGAAATTTAATTACATATGGCGACTCTTTTCTTTTAATACGTCATAAGCTGCGCTAGTGATGCAAAATGCAGAATATTATTTTTGATCCTATTAAAAGACGCAACGCCAAACAGCGCGCTCAAAACCGCGCACAAATTTGCGCTAAGCAAGACAGCTATTTCCTTCACAAAGAAATGAGTGAAGTATTAGCTGACCGACTATCTGTCACCAACAGAGAGTTTAAGAACATTGCCATATTATTTCAAAACGGATTTTCAGCGGAATTAGAAACTATAATTAAAAATCATGCGAAAAATACAAATGGTATATTTACTCAAATAGCTTTCCCCACCCTTGGCGCAAGCCAACACACAACTGATAATTTTGCAGCAAGTGAAAACTTAGAACTACCCAGCCAAGCATATGATCTCATAATTTCAATTTTTGATCTTCATTGGATGAACGATTTACCTGGCGCATTTGCTCAGATAAATAAATCTCTAAAGCCAGACGGTCTATTTGCAGCAGTACTGCCATCGCAAGGTACTTTAGAAGCTTTGAATGAATGCTTGGTAGAGGCAGAAATGCAATTAAAATCGGGCGCAAGCATGCGCGTTGATCCGTTTCCGCAAGTTCGTCAATTGGGAGATCTTTTAAGACGCGCCAATTTCAAACTTCCAGTTGCAGACGTTGAGCAACGCACAATTCGTTATTCATCGATAAAGAAATTAGTTTCAGACTTACGAAACGTCGGTGCAACCCATATGGGACAAAATACAAATAATATTTCCAAAGCAATATGGGAAAAAGCACTAAATCTTTATAAAGAGCGCTACTCAGCAAATGATTCTAAACTTCCAGTAGAAATTAGTTGTACATTTTTATCTGGGTGGAAAGATCATGCAAGCCAACAAAAGCCACTTAAACCAGGCGCAGCTGAACATAAATTATCTGATTTTTTATCATAAAATCGCCAAGACAGAATCTTTAATATATTCAAAAGTGCCTTCCATGCTGGAACCAAGTGCAACAAAACCACCAACAACAACAATGCTTACAAGCGAAGCTATTAATGCATATTCAATTGCGGCTGCGCCTTTTGTGTCTTTTAAAAAGTGACAGATCATTGGTACTTTCCCCATTTTACTTCAAGTTCCCACCAACTTTTACTTACATCTAAATGGTTGTTATTTTATTAATTGCAATCAGAAATTAATTATTATTTTTTACTCGCTTACTGATAATCAAGAACGCTTTTTCTAACGATCCGTCTTTTAGGCGTAGAGCTTTTTCGAATAGAACTCGTGGTCATTCTATCAATTCCAACAGCTTTATTAAACGCATAATTTTGGCTTGCATCATTTAATAACGGCACTAAAAGTACAGCCATCGCTATACCAACTGCTCCAAATAACACTGCTATTTGTTGATGCGCGCTACCAGAATTACACTTAGTAAATTCAGAGAGACTTAGAAATATCGATTTTGAAATATGATACATTTTAAAATTCCAAATACGTTAGAATAGACTATGTAACTCAATGTTAGAGTTACATTAGCCAAGATGTTTTAAATAATATCATTAATTTATAAAAGTTCGATTAACGCGGGAATAAGTGGCTCATCAGCTTTTGGCATCTCAAAATCGCGCAAATTCTTGGCTCGAACCCATTTCAACACCTGCCCTTCTTTTGCCATTGGATAACCATCCCACTTTCTGCAAACAAAAAGCGGCATTAATAAATCAAAATCATCATAAGAATGACTTGCAAATGTAAGAGGTGCTAGGCAGGATTCCCAAGTGGTTATCCCTAATTCTTCTTGCAATTCACGCATTAAAGCAGCTTGTGCTGTTTCACCCACTTCAATTTTTCCACCCGGAAATTCCCATAGCCCAGCCATAGATTTTCCCTCTGGGCGCTGTGCAAGCAATATTCTATCATCGGCATCAATTAAGGCACAGGCACTTACCAACACTAATTTTCTTGAATGTTTTTTGTTCATAACCCCAAACCACTCGCCACCCAGCAATACGGCCCAATTAAAGTGCAGCTATTGCCGCATTTCTTAAAACGCCATGACTTTGTGAATCTACTGGCGGCTTCCAATAGGTATAACGATACAATTCTGAAAAACCCATAGAGTTATAAAGCGAAATAGCCGATTTATTTTCCGCCACCACTTGTAACCAAGAAGAAAGTGCGCCTTTGCGTTGCGCCCACAGCAATGCGGTCTCCATAACTGCCTTACCGTGACCCTGTCGTAAAAAATCTGGATGCGTCACTAAATCAAACACCCCGACTAAGTCACGATCATGCACACAGCGCAACACACTTGCATTTTCGCCCTTGTCATTAGAATGAACAAACAACCCTGTTTCAGGTTCTGTTGCACCAATTACTTCGGCAAGCCCAGGCTTTAAATCTGTATTGTAGTCAGACATCTCGATAAAATTATCGATCCAAGTACCTACGTCTTTTAGGGGCACTTGATCGATTGTTTTAGAAAGTTCAAACTTACTAATGTCAGCAAGCATAACAATGCTTTCTTGAAATTCTTCCCAGCCATTTTCTGCCAAAAGCTCTGTCAAACCTTTAGGCGCTAAAGGCGTAAGCCTAAAAACCAATGAACGCCCAAAACTTTTAAAGCGTTGTTCGGCTTTATGAATACGATCTTCTAACCACAATCTATCAGATGGGTCTAACGGGCTTACAGAATTCAATCGTTTTGAAGGGTGACCAGCGGTTAAGCGAATTGCCCATGTTCCGTCAAAAACAGTAGAGGTGGCAGGAAACGAACGAAAACTAACAGCCTCCATTCTTCTGATCTGCGATAATTGCGGCATATTTTGAATACTCTGATTGTTCAATTTACTAACTTAAGCTCTTTATTATTGTTTTTCTTGGCTATTCTACAGCTGATCTATGATCTAAATTCTCAGCTTCGATAATCTGCATTTATGGAAATATATTCATGGGTCAAATCGCAAGTCCAAACTGTTGATTCTCCCTTGCCTATATTAAGATCTACAACAATCGAAATATAATCACTTTTCATTACGTTTGATGCAGCTTCTTCACTATAAGCAGGATCACGCTGACCTTTATAGGCAACGCGCAAGCCACCAAACCAAATATCAAGCTTATCACGATCCGCTGGTTCACCAGCTTTGCCAACCGCCATGACAACCCTACCCCAATTGGCATCTTCACCAGCAATAGCAGTTTTAACCAAAGGTGAGTTTGCAATAGATAAAGCAACTATACGTGCAGACTTTGCAGATTTTGCACCCTTCACTGTAATCTCAATATGTTTAGAAGCGCCTTCCCCATCACGCACAATCAGCATGGCTAATTCGTGCAATGTTTTATCCAATGCTTTTTTAAGAAGCTTCACGCCTTTATGCGTTGTAGAATTAATGGGTTTTTGACCATTACAGGCAGACAGTAATAAAACAGTGTCGCTGGTAGATGTATCGCTATCAACGCTAATCGCATTAAAGCTAGAATGAATTTGTTTTGACAATAGTTTTTGCAAAATTTCAGCAGACACAGGCAGATCGGTCACCAAGAAAGACAACATTGTCGCCATATCTGGCGCAATCATGCCAGAACCTTTAGCAATACCATTTAGCGTATAAGTTCTGCCATCTACCTCAAATGAATGGCTGGCAGTTTTATGAAACGTATCCGTTGTCATAATGGCCTTAGCAGCCTCATCCCAACCATCACCAGACGCTTGTTTTTTGACAGCCGCTAATTTTTTATCAAATTTCGAAGCATCCATTGGCTCGCCAATAACGCCCGTAGACGCTAAAAAAACTTCAGACTTTTTACAGCCAAAAACATCGGCTGCAAAAACTGCAGTTTTATTAGATGCATCACTGCCCAATTTACCAGTAAAAGCATTTGCATTGCCCGAATTGATGACAACCACGCGCGCTTTGCCCTTAGGCAAATGTTTGCGGCACCAATCCACTGGCGCAGACGGGCAGTATGATTTTGTGAACACCCCTGCAATTTGAGCAGACTTTTCAAATATAATTGCCGTTAAATCTTTACGGCCTTTATATTTTATTCCAGCTTCAACACTGCCAAGCAAAACGCCCTCAAGGGCCGGAAGATCCGGCCAAGAGGTTGGCGCTAATGGTGAAATTTTATCAGACATCAATTTACAACCAATATTGTTCTATCGTTGATTAGCTTCGATTTTAGTTTTCAATTCCTTGTCCAAAATCTCAAGGACATTTGCTTTTTTAGCTGTTTCTATCGCCGCAAGATATTTTTCACGGAGCAAAACCTGACGAACCGTCTCTGTCACATCTTCCAATTTACGTTTGGGCGCATCACGCTCATCTACTTTTTTGATAATGTGATACCCAAATTGAGTTTTTACAGGCTCTTTTGTTACACCGCCTTTTTCTAAAGCAAATGCAGCTTTTTCAAATTCAGGAACCATTTGGCCTGCACTAAAGAAACCTAAATCCCCACCTTTAGGACCAGAAGGACCTGTAGATTTGTCCTTAGCAAGTTCGACAAAGTCTTTACCACCTTCTATTTCAGCGATAATTGCTTTGGCTTCTTCTTCTGTTTTCACCAAAATGTGCCTAGCGCTTACTTGCTTCACAGGCTTTGTCGCTGAAATTTCTTTTTCATAACGCGCTTTAATAGCCTCATCGGTTATCGACTCACTAATTTCGCTTTCAAAATATGAATTATGCAATGTACGAGCACGCAAGAATTCCATTCTTTGCTTAAATTCAACGCCTTTACCAAGGCCCTTTTTTTCTGCAAGTATTGCGATAAGTTTAATATCAATCAATGCAGAAAGGGCTGCCGCACGACGATCGGCTTGCGGAACGCTGGCAAATTGCTGAGCCATCTCTTCTAGGGTAAATGACAATTGCTTTTCAGTTATTTCTAATTTGCCAATTTTGGCGATAACAGCATTTGCATCTTGAGCATATGTAGATGAAACAGTAGCTGAAAATAATCCCGCAGATACGACGCCCATCGCTGTAAAAATAGTAATTCTATTCAGAACAGATTTTGCACATGATGCATTAAATTTAGATACAATATTTTTATAAATCATAAAGTTTTCCAATTAGATATTATCTTCGATATTTGAATTACAGCGAACAGCATAATTATCAAGTAATTTCACCACATCGTGAAAAATAAGTTACCTGCTGTTTAAAGGCCAAAACGCCATAAAAACAAGCATTTTATCCCTTGCTAAGTCCTCTTATGTTTGTTTGGTGCGACCTTGCCGTTGACATCGCATTTTCTCCCTCTTATCTGTCCTGATATACACCGTCTACTTGTTCTGCATTAAATATATGTAATGAAACAAAAAATCGGGACTTATTAATTTGGCAGGACTTTTCTGCCACGACAAATGAAGCGACAAACCAATAGCCTGCTTGTTTGGCAAGGTTATATATATTTTTCTAAAGGAACCCTGATGGGTATGTTTTCTGGCGTAGCACGTAAATTTTTCGGATCTTCTAATGATCGTAAGATCAAGACACTTTTGCCTAAAGTGGAAGAAATTAATGCCCTTGAAAAGGAAACGGCCGCTTTAAGCGACGCTAAATTAAAAGCTAAGACCAAAGAGTTTCGTAAGCAAATCGAAGATGGCACCAGCCTTGATGATCTATTAGCGCCCGCTTTTGCTGTGGTTAGAGAAGCATCTGTTCGTGCATTAGGCATGCGCCCCTTTGATGTGCAGCTTATGGGCGCGATGATCCTTGACGAAGGTAACATTTCAGAAATGCGTACCGGTGAAGGTAAAACACTTGTTGCGACCTTGGCAGTCTATTTAAACGCACTTTCTGGTAAAGGCGTTCACGTTATTACTGTGAATGATTATTTGGCGACACGTGATGCTGAATCTATGGGTAAATTGTACGAATGGCTTGGCTTAACAACTGGCGTAATCATCAACGGTGTCGAAGATGAGGAACGCCGCGAAGCATATGCCAAAGACATTACATATGGCACGAATAACGAATTTGGTTTTGACTACTTACGCGACAACATGAAGTTCGATTTAGAATCTATGGTTCAACGCGGACACAATTTCGCAATCGTCGATGAAGTAGATTCCATCTTGGTTGATGAAGCGCGTACACCGCTTATCATTTCAGGTCCATTGGATGATAAATCTGATCTTTACGTAACCATGGACAAAGTCATTCCATTTTTAGCCGATGAAGATTATGAACTTGACGAAAAGCAGCGCTCCGTCACCTTCACAGAAGATGGCACTGAAAAACTTGAGGGCATTTTACGTGAACAAGGTATTTTAGAAACAGAATCTTTATACGACATCGAAAACGTTGCATTGGTTCACCATGTAGATAGCGCCCTAAAAGCCCATAAATTGTTCGCACGTGACAAAGATTACATCGTAAAAGACGACGAAGTTATCATCATTGATGAATTTACAGGCCGCATGATGCCAGGCCGTCGTTATGGCGAAGGCCAACACCAAGCGTTAGAAGCAAAAGAAGGCGTTACAATTCAGCCTGAAAACCAAACACTTGCTTCAATTACATTCCAGAATTACTTCCGCCTATACGACAAGCTTGCTGGCATGACTGGTACAGCCATGACTGAAGCGGAAGAGTTTGGCGATATTTATGGTCTTGAAGTATATGACGTACCAACAAACCTTCCTGTTGCACGCATCGACGAAGACGATGAAGTTTACAGAACAGAAGACGAAAAAATAAAAGCTATCATCGAGTTAATTGTAGAGTGTAAAAAACGTGGACAACCAATTTTGGTCGGCACAACGTCTATTGATAAATCAGAAAAACTTTCAGAGCTTTTGACGGCTCAAGGCATTGAAGATTTTAAAGTTCTTAACGCACGTTACCACGAACAAGAAGCTTTTATTATATCACAAGCTGGCGTACCTGGCAGCGTTACTATCGCCACAAACATGGCGGGTCGCGGAACAGACATTCAACTGGGCGGCAATTTAGACATGCGTTTAGAAGAAGAACTTTCTGATCTTAAAGAAGGCAAAGCTAAAGAGAAAAAAGCTGACAAAATAAAAGCCGAAGTTCAAGAGCTTAAAGAAAAAGCCATTGCAGCTGGTGGCCTTTATGTTGTGGGTACAGAGCGTCACGAAAGCCGCCGTATCGACAATCAATTACGCGGTCGTTCTGGTCGTCAAGGCGACCCTGGTCATTCAAAATTCTTCTTGTCACTGCAAGATGATTTGATGCGCATTTTCGGTTCAGACCGTATGGATGGTATGTTGCGAAAACTTGGCCTTAAAGATGGCGAAGCAATTGTGCACCCTTGGATTAATAAAGCGCTGGAAAAAGCCCAACAAAAAGTTGAAGCTCGTAATTTTGACATTCGTAAAAACCTACTAAAATTTGATGACGTTATGAACGATCAACGTAAGGTGATCTTTGAACAGCGCATTGACTTAATGAAAGCGGAAGACATTTCTGAAACTGTTGCAGATATGCGCGAAGAAGTTATTGAAGAACTGGTCGCAAAACATATTCCTGCAAAAGCTTATGCTGAGCAATGGGATGTAGATGGATTGCGCGAAAGTGTTAGAAAAATATTCAATGTCGATATTCCCGTTGATGAATGGGCCAAAGAAGAAGGCATTGTCGACGAAGATATTATTGAGCGCCTTCTGGAAACTACTGGTAAAATGGCAAAAGAAAAAGCGGAACGTTTCGGAGAAGATGTTTCAAAATACGTCGAAAAATCTGTTACCTTACAAGCCCTTGATGGTTTGTGGCGCGAACACCTAGTAAACCTTGACCACTTACGTTCTGTCGTAGGCTTTAGAGGATACGGTCAGCGCGATCCATTACAAGAATATAAGGGTGAAAGTTTTGAGCTGTTCCAAACTTTACTTTTAAACCTTCGCGAAACCGTAACAACGCAAATGGCGTTAGTGGATGTTGTTCAAAACGATCCAAATGCACCGCCTGTAGAACCTGTGGATGATGTAGATGCTGAAATACCAGCAGAATGGCAATCAACGGGTCGCAACGAGCCTTGCCCATGCGGTTCAGGTAATAAGTTTAAACATTGTCACGGAAAATACGTCTAGCGTAAATACGTCTAACTTAAATTCATTTAGCAAAACTTATAACTGACTAATAAAAGATTGCGCAGCCAATGCGCAATCTACAAGTTAAGGCGCTAATATTATTAGTATAGAACATTCTTGCTTGAGAACATTTTAAGCGATTAGTTATCGCTTACTAATTTCACAGTTTCGCTTATTGGTGTTGCCTTAGGCAAAACTTCTGTGCCTTTTGCAATTAAAGTCAAGTTTTCAGAAGGCAGAGTATAATCTTTGCCATTCTCTTTTGCCTTCAATTTCTCTTCACCCAGCACCCTCGTAAATATGCCTTCATGCGAGGTACGTCTTGCAGAATACGCTGATAACAAACCAGCATTCATCGTAACTTTTGGGCACGATGATGTTGACGAAAACGTTTCACCATTCGCAGCCTTACGATTGAACAAATAACGTTTTTCGCAAACATTTATTTTTACAGGCCGCCTTGTAAGATCGAAGTGGTCATAGCCTTCTTTAAGCATTTTCCAAAAATCAAATTGCTGGTGCGTAGCATAAATAGCCATGTTTTCAGGCGTTAAGTGAAATGGAAAGGCTTGAACTTGAAACTTCTTTTGACCGCCCTTAAACGCTTCTCTTGCAAGCGCATAAATAACTTCCACACGGTCATCTGTCATTGAATAACACCCAGCAGAAGCACACGCCCCATGCACCATCAAATGCGTGCCAGTACGTTTATGCGAGCGATCGTATGCATTTGGAAAGCCAATATTAAAAGACAAATGATAACTAGAGTTAGGGTTCATTTGGTGTTTATTTACGCTGTAAAATCCTTCGGGCGCTTGGCGATCACCCTCTTTGAATTTAGGTCCAATTCTGCCAGACCATTTACAAATATCATAAGTTGCTAAAAGACCGTAACGACCGTTACTCTTTTCTTTCCAAACTTCCATTACATTTTCTAATTTGAAAATACGCAGTAATATTGGACTTGAAGACTTCATGTCTTCTGCTGTCATTTTTTCGATTAACTTTTTTGGAATGCCTTTTGCCGCAGGGTTTCCAACCGAATCCAATGCATTTTGACAAGCGCTCAAACTGGAAACGCAAATCATTGCAGCAACAACGCCTATGCGCGTTCGCGAAGCCAAATTTGAAAATCTGCCATAAACATTCTCAGAAACATTATCAGAACCATTCTGGCCCGCCCAATTTTTGGGATTCAAATAATACAACATACCCAAACCAATTAAAAAGCCTGTTTCCCCACCAAACCGTATCAACAATGTATCTATCAATCGATGGTGGCTAATAACACCATCTCTTATATTGTTTATACGTCACTAAAAGCCAGTAACAGCTACGTTACCAACGACAATAGTCTATCAAACACGTGCATAAATAGCAATTCAATTGCAGTTATGAAAGGTTGCGACCTATCGCTAAAAACTTATCGCGGCGCGCTTCTTTTAGTTCTTTTCCGCTCATCTTGCCAAGTTCGGCAAGTGCTTGGCGAATAATGCCGCCTGTTGAACGAATCATTTCTTGCGGATCTCTATGCGCCCCACCAGTTGGCTCGTCGATAATGCCGTCAATAACACCCATTTTCATTAAATCTTGAGCGGTAATTTTCATTGAATTTGCAACATCTTGCGCTCTTCCTGCATCTCTCCACAAAATTGAAGCACCAGCCTCTGGAGAAATTACGCTATAGATAGAATGCTCAAGCATATAAACACGGTTACCAGTAGCAATGGCAATTGCGCCACCAGAGCCGCCTTCGCCAATCACAACAGTAACAACAGGCACTTCAAGATTAAGGCCCATTTCAGTTGACCGAGCGATGGCTTCAGCCTGTCCGCGTTCTTCTGCACCAATACCAGGATATGCCCCAGCTGTATCGACCAGCGTCACAACAGGAATTTTATAGCGATTTGCAAGTTCCATTATGCGGACCGCTTTGCGGTAACCTTCTGGTCTTACCATACCAAAATTATGTTTTAATCGAGATTGCGTATCATTGCCTTTTTCTTGACCAATAATTGCGACTGGCTCGCCATCAAAACGCGCAAACCCTGCGATCAATGCAAAATCTTCAGCAAAATAACGGTCGCCTGCCAAAGGCATAAAGTCTGTAAACAATTGCTTGCGATAATCAACAAAATGTGGACGATCAGGATGACGCGCAATATGTGTTTTATGCCAAGGTGTTAGCTTTTGATAAAGATTTTCAAGCGTTGCTTCAGATTTTGCTTCTAACTTTTTAATCTCGGAAGAAAGATCCACACCATCCTCGCCGTGATCGGCTGTTTTTAATTCGTGAATTCTGCCTTCAATATCGGCAACTGGCTTTTCAAAATCGAGATATAAACGCATCTAATTTTCACTTCTTTGGTTTGAATAAAATATTAGCAGTGTCTTGCACTTCTAAACTTTGTTTTTACAGTCAACTCGCGCCAACAAGCTTGGCCACTTACCTGTAAATTGTCAAGGAATGGCAGTTCTTAACCCAGCTTTTTTACTGTTTCAAGTCAATCCTCAAATCATTCACACTTCCAACTCTGCAGCCCTACAAAAATCACCCCTTTTGGGTGGCGGCCATAACATTGGCTAACGGATGTTTTTCTTCCACCAATTCACGCAATCGTTCATCCAAAACATGGGTATAAATTTGTGTGGTCGAAATATCCGCATGCCCCAACAATTGTTGCACTGCTCTTAGATCAGCCCCATTTTGCAACAAATGACTGGCAAATGCGTGGCGTAAAACATGCGGCGATACTCTTGTTGGCGCCAGCCCTGCCTTAATTGCTAAATCTTTCAAATCTCGCCCAAAGGCCTGCCTTGTAAAGTGCCCTTCTGCTGAAGAAGCCGGAAACAAAAAACGACGCCCATCTTCTGGATAGATCGCATGCGATGCTGTCAAATAAATTCGCATGGCTTTTTTCGCCCGTTCAGTAAGTGGCACTAAGCGTTCACGATTACCCTTGCCAACAACCGATAAGAACCTTGCATCAGTTTTTGCAGCACTAAGCGAAAGGCTAACCAACTCACTTACACGCAAGCCTGTTGCATAAAGAGTTTCTAATAAGGCATACATACGCCGCGCTCTTAGCTTGGTTACTTTGGCACCTCTTTTTCCATTCGCAGTAATTTCTCTTTGCAATTCAGCTGCAGCTTCGTCCTCAGCCAAATTTACCAACATATCTACTTCACTAACGGATAATATTTTAGGCAATGGCCTGCCCTGCTTAGGGGCGTCAACAATTGTACTTGGGTCATCACTTCTAATGCCTTCTGCAAATAAGAATTTATGCAATTGACGAACAGATGATAATTGACGCGCCTGACTAGATGCTGCCAAACCTTGAATAGAAAGTGACTGAATGAATTTGCGAATATGTTCGCCATCACAAGTATCTAGTGTTAATTTATTTTGAATCAAATAATTGCTATAGCGATCAAGATCGCGCGTATAGGCGCTTAGTGTGTTTTTACTCGCACCGCGTTCTGCCGCCAACATTTCAAGAAAAGATTCTATTTGAAAAGAACTTTGCGAAAACTTACTCACAAAAGCGCTCCTAAACTTCAAAATTAGATTTAAAAATGTTTGTCGCTAATTTAATTTCAACACATCATTTGGGATACGAACCAAAACCTCACGCGGATTTGGCTCGGTGTAATTAATTAACGCAAACATACCGCCATAAGCGACGCCTGCAATTACTGCACAAAACATGATAAATTTGAATAAACTTGGCATATAATATCCATTCTTTTGTTTTATTTACCCTGCCTTTGCATAATAACACAAGTAATAGTGGCAATTCAAAAAAAAATCTTTTTTGGAACAGAACACGAGCAAACAGATAATTGTTGTGCTAAACAGCACAAAATTAATTTAACAACTGGTATCGGCCAACAACTGACCAGCATATGTATATGACTATTGAACAGGCTCAAAGCCAAAAACAGAGCGCCAATAAAAAACAGCGCGATACAATAAAAATGCCTAACCCAGAAGCTATTGTAAACGCTATGGGAACAAAGTCGCTCGTCTTCGTTGGCATGATGGGTTGTGGGAAAACAGCCATTGGCAGAATTACAGCTTCTGCCCTTGGATTAAAATTTTATGATGCCGATAAAGAAATTGAACACGCGGCCGACCTTTCTGTACCAGAAATATTCGAAAAATATGGGGAAGCATATTTCAGATCAGGCGAAGAAAAAGTAATTCAACGGTTGCTAAAAGATGGACCATGCGTCTTATCATTGGGTGGTGGTGCCTTTATGTCTGAGGCAACAAGAAAGGCCTGTGAAGAATTGGCAATATCGGTTTGGTTAAAAGCAGACATCGAGATATTACTTACGCGCGTAATGAAGCGCCCGGGCACAAGACCCATTTTACAAACGGGCAACCCTAGGCAAACTTTAATCGACCTCTCAATAAAACGTGATCCGATTTACGCACTAGCCGATTTGCATGTAGAATCCTCAAAAATATCTAAAGGGCGAACACGTGATACGTTACTAATTGCCCTTGCAAAACACCTTGGAACAGAATCATGAATACCAGCTCCCAACTGTGTAAACTAATTAATGTAGATCTTGGCGAAAGAAGTTACGACATTCATATCGGTCGTGGATTATTACAAGAGGCCGGAAAACTAATTTCTAACCTTGCGCCAAAAGCACGCTGTGTTGTTGTCTCTGATGAAAATGTACTAAAAGCTCACGGCGAAACATTGGGAGAAAGCCTTACCCAAGCAGGCATCGAATTTTCAACACTGGCAGTACCAGCGGGTGAAAAATCTAAATCTATGGAAATGCTAAATTCTGTAGTTGAAGGCTTGCTTGATGCAAAAATGGAACGTGGAGACTTGGTTATTGCCTTTGGCGGCGGCGTTGTTGGTGACCTTGCAGGATTTGCCGCGGCAGTAACAAGACGCGGCATGGATTTCATCCAAATTCCAACGTCTTTATTGGCGCAAGTCGACAGTTCTGTTGGCGGCAAAACAGGCATTAATTCACCTCACGGCAAAAACCTAATTGGCGCATTCCACCAGCCATTAATGGTGATCGCAGATACCGATGTTTTAAAAACTTTAAGCGATCGCGAATTTAAAGCTGGCTATGCCGAAATCGCTAAATATGGACTAATCAACCGACCAGATTTTTTTGATTGGCTTGAAAAAAACCGTGATGGCATTTTCTCTAATGGCGCGGCACTCATCGAGGCCGTGGCAACAAGCTGCCAATGTAAGGCAGATGTTGTAAAAGAAGACGAAAAAGAAAATGGCATTAGAGCGCTGTTAAATTTAGGCCACACATTTGGACATGCTTTAGAAGGAGCCACCCAGTATGACAGCGCTCGCCTAGTGCATGGCGAAGGCGTTGCGATTGGCATGGTATTAGCGCATCAATTTTCCAACAGAATGAACCTTTGTGACATGGACACAGTAAACCGCGTCGAAGCGCATTTAAAAGCGTGCGGATTGCCAACGCACCCAAATGAAATTCCTGGTCAATTGCCACCTGCTGAAAAACTGTTAGACTTCATCGCACAAGATAAAAAAGTATCACGTGGAAAGTTAAACTTCATTCTAACAAAAGGCTTAGGCCAGTCTTATATAGCCAATGATGTACCATCGAGTGAAGTACTTTCATTTTTAAAAGAGACACTTGAAACATGACCACAACTTACTGGATATTAACGGGCGTCATAATACTGCTCATCATAATTTCAGCATTCTTTTCTGGTTCAGAAACAGCGTTAACTGCCGCCTCACGTGCACGGTTGCACCAGCTAGAAAAAAATGGAAACAAAAAAGCCTCCATTGCAAACCGTTTAATCGCCAAACGTGACCGATTACTTGGTGCTATCTTAATCGGTAATAATCTGGTCAATATTTTAGCATCCTCCATCGCAACCAGTGTTTTCTTAAAACTATTTGGCGAAGCAGGCATTGCCATAGCAACCTTAGCAATGACCATTATTATTGTTATATTTGCAGAAGTAATGCCAAAATCTTGGGCCTTGGCCCATGCAGATAAAGTTGCGTTAGCAATTGCCCCAATTATGCGCATAATCGCAATAATTTTATGGCCAATAACCGTAATTGTCACGGGCATTGTAAAAGTCATATTACGCTGGTTTGGGATAAAACTCGATGGTTCACAGGGCATATTATCAAGCCATGATGAACTACGCGGCGCTGTTGATTTGCTACACAAAGACGGTGCAATGATTAAAGACGATAGAGATCGTTTTGGCGGTGTTTTAGATTTGCACGAATTAGAAGTTTCTGATGTTATGGTTCACAGAACCAGCATGGTCAGCATAGACATTGACCAGACAAACAAAGAAATTATAAAGCAAATTCTAAGCAGTCCCTTTACGCGTATTCCATTTTGGAAAGACACCAGCGAAAACATCATTGGCGTTTTGCACACGCGCGATCTATTACGCGTTATTGGCAAGGGTGAAAAATTCTCAAACATTGATTTTGTAAAAATCACGAACAAACCATGGTTTGTACCAGAAACAACACCGCTTCGAGATCAATTAAACGCATTTTTACGCCGCAAAGCCCATATCGCCATTGTGGTGGATGAATATGGAGAAATGCTTGGTATTGTAACGCTTGAAGATATTTTAGAAGAAATCGTTGGCGAAATTGCCGATGAACACGATTTAGAAGTTGTAGGCGTAACCACTGAACCAGATGGCTCTGTTGTTGTTAATGGCGATGTTCCCATTCGTGATTTAAACAGAGCACTTGAATGGGAATTGCCAGACGACGAAGCAACCACTATTGCTGGCCTTGTCATTCATGCAGCCCAAATGATCCCAGAAGAAAAACAGGCGTTCACATTTTATGGCATGCGCTTTGTTATTTTAAAGCGCTCAAAAAATCGCGTCGCCAGCTTGCGCATTAGAAAAATATCAAATTAATCATTTAATTTCTGAAGGTGCTTTAACATCAATTGCAACAGCATGTAGCCCAAGCGCAATTTCTGCTTCTACTTGAGTATTGATAGCGCGGTGTCTAGCAACTCTGTTCATGCCCTCAAAGGCCTTTGAGACTATTTTGATTCGCACATGCGTTTCGCCAGAACCATCAAATTTTTCTTGATGGCCTGCATGTAAATGGCTCTCATTGACAACTTCTAATGAAACAGGCGAAAATTCAATTTCAAGCTTTTCTGTAATAGTTTTAATAAAGCTCATAATTTTTCCTTATTTTTAACAAAATGCTCGTTATAACCAACTTATAAATCAATAGAGCTTAACCAAGCTTTGTGAAGCCACAAAAAAAATAAGTCAATTCTTGTTTAAATAAAAGAAAACACTAATATACGCGCCTATGAAACCTACATCTAAATATTTTGATTCCATCCGCAATATTAAAAGCTCGGCTAAGAAAAAGCCTGCGCCGCCTAAACACGTTTGCTCGTGGAACGGTTGCGAAGAGCCTGGCACACACAAAGCCCCCTTGGGACGCGACAGTGAAGGTCAATATATTCAGTTTTGCATCAAGCATGTTCGCGAATATAATAAGAACTTCAATTATTTTTCTGGTCTAGATGACGATGCAATTGCAAAGTTTCAAAAAGAAAACATCACAGGCCAGCGCCCTACATGGGAAATGGCTTCAAACCCTAATGGCAGTAGCAAACCTGCAAATGCGAGCATCGGCAGTAAAAAGCCGTATGACCCAGCCGCTGCTGGTGCAGATCGCCTTTATAAGCGCGGCACCCTTGCTGCCGAAATTAGAGCAGGCAGATTATCATCAAATAAACAACGTAAACTCAAAACACTTGAGAAAAAATCGTTTGACGATATGGGCTTGCAATACAATGCAATGGGCGATGAAATTAAAAAACGCTACAAAGAATTGGTCAAACAAAACCACCCAGATGCCAATGGCGGGGATCGCTCGTCAGAAGAGCGTTTGCACAAAGTAATAACAGCTTACAAGCACTTACAAAAAGCTGGCTTCTGTTAAATTGTTACCGCTTCAAATCAAACATTGTCTATAGACTAAAAAAACGTTAGTTCTTCAGCATAGAATTAATTTTTAGCCACAAGTGCCACATATAAATGTCAAGTTGGACAAGTGGGATTTAGCCAAGATAAAGACACAAAGCTTGAGACAATGTGCTTAATAAAGAAAGCATAGTTGCATGTATGGAGACG
>NVRK02000089.1 GCA_002400845.2 Hyphomicrobiales bacterium | reverse complement strand
TTGACATGAAAAGATTATTGAACACTTCCAACATTACCGGATCAGCATCAGCACTGACAAGTTCGCGCTGCTTTTCAGTCTCTAATCGTGAAAGAATGATGTGCTCGTACTCATTTACATCGGCTTGCCAATTTGGCTCAACTATAATTGTTCCTATGTCTTCTACAATAATTGCAGGGCCTTTTACTTTGTGCCCTGTGCGCAACAAATTACGATCATAAACATTAGCCGTTTGCCAAGTGCCCCCAGAATAAAATTTAACTGTTTCTGTTGATTGTGCCTTGCTGTTGGATGCCTCGTGCTTGGTCTCAAAACTGACAGCACCGCCGCCTATTGCCTCAACTTCAACCAAGTCGATCACGATATTGTTGTCTGGCATAATAAAGCCAAACTGTTCTTTGTGTATTTTTTCAAAGGCAGTTTGCATTGCAGCAATGGATGCAAAAGGAACATCGATGGTTGAATCTGTTCCTTTATATTTAAGATGGAGCTTACGTTGAATAGATATCTGTTCACATTTTACGCCCTGTTCAATCAACTCTTGCTTCGCCTCTTTTCCAAGTTGATTTATGGTCCATTGTAAATCTTGTAGTACAGGTGAGTTGAAAGTTTTTTCAACGCTACGCTGGCGACTTGCCTTAATGTCCGCCAAGCCCATTCCGTAGGCTGATAAAATGCCTGAAAATGGGTGAATGATTATTGTTTTCATTCCCAATATATCTGCGACAGCGCAAGCGTGTTGCCCCCCCGCACCACCAAAACAAGTCAGGGCGTATTTTGTGATATCATAGCCACGCTGGACAGATATTTTCTTTACAGCGTTGGCCATGTTTTCAACCGCTATTTTCAAAAATCCCTCGGCGACTTCTTCAGGCGAGCTTACGCCTGAAGTCTTTGCAATTTCATTAAATTTCTCTTCAACTGCTTTTTTATCAAGCGGTTGCTTTTGATCTGGCCCAAAAACCGATGGAAAAAATTTTGGCTGTAACTTCCCAAGCATTACATTTGCATCGGTTACAGCCAGAGGCCCACCGCGGCGGTAACTTGTTGGCCCAGGATTTGCTCCAGCCGATTGCGGGCCAACTCTGTAACGTGATCCGTCATAAGTGAGTAAAGACCCACCGCCCGCAGCAACTGTATGAATTTTCATCATGGGTGCACGCATGCGAACGCCTGCGACTTGTGTATCAAAATCTTTTTCTAAATCACCTGCATAATGCGCCACGTCGGTTGAAGTGCCGCCCATGTCAAAACTAATAATCTTTTCATAGCCGGCAATGCGACTTGTTTCCACCGCGCCAACAATTCCACCTGCCGGACCTGATAAAATTGCATCTCGCCCCTGAAAAAGATGCGCCGCTGTTAAGCCACCTGACGACATCATAAACATTAATCTTAGATCAGTATTTTGTGTATCCAGCTCGCTTTCTACTTGGTCGACATAGCGCCTTAATATTGGCGACAAATATGCATCTACTACTGCGGTATCGCCACGACCAACAAATTTTATAAGCGGAGAAACAACATGGCTTGGTGATATTTGTTCAAAGCCAATGCGTTTTGCAATAACAGCAGCGCTTTGTTCGTGATTGGGGAAACGGTAAGCATGCATGAATACGATTGCAACGGAACGAATACCGTCATCATATGCTTTTTGTAAAACTAATTTTGCTTCTTCTTCATCAAAAACTTGTTCCTCAAGTCCATCGTTTAAAATACGGCCTGAAACTTCTGCAACCTGCTCATATAATAATCCAGGCTTTTTAATTTCGCGATCAAATAAACGAGGGCGCGCCTGATATCCAATCTCTAAAGCATCTGCGAAACCTTTATTGGTCAACAATAATACACGGTCGCCTTTGCGTTCTAACAAAGCATTGGTTGCGACGGTTGTACCCATTTTTACTGTCGCAATTTGTTCAGAAGGAATGGTTTGCGACTTAGCAAGTCCCATTAGATCACGAATGCCCTGAATAGCAGCATCAGGGTAGGCCTCTGGGTTTTCGGACAATAATTTATGGGCCTTTAGCGCTCCATTTGGGGTGCGGGCAACAATGTCTGTAAATGTACCGCCACGGTCTACCCAAAAATCCCATTTTTTAATCACGCTAAGTCCTTTCAAGAACTAATTCTAAATTTACTATTGATTTATTTACAAAACGCTGACAAAATGTCAACGTTGTATTTGTAAATATTAATCAACACGTAAAAGAAAAAATCAAACCGCGCAATCTTAAGCGCAATACCAAGCCCTAAGGGAGGGATAGAAATGAAATATATATCACGTTCTGCTATTGCTGCATCTGCACTTGTGCTGGCCGCAACGATGAGCCAATCTTTTGCTGCAGAATGGAACATGCCCGTTCCATATTCTGACAAAACTTTTCACACTGTTAATATTGCGGCCTTTGTAGAGGAAGTAAAAGCAGCTACCGATGGCGACCTTAACATAACAATTCATACCGCTAATTCGCTTATTAAACACCCAGAAATTAAGAATGCTGTTCGTAGCCAACAAGTGCAAATTGGCGAGTTCTTTCTTTCACGCCTATCCAATGAAGATGCGGCTTTTGGCATCGATTCACAGCCATTTGTTGCAACAAGCTATGAAGATGCGGCTAAACTGTGGGCAGTTCAAAAACCAGTTATCACGCTATTGCTGGCAAAACAAAACCTCATCCCATTGTTTTCTGTACCGTGGCCGCCACAAGGACTTTACACAAAAGGCGAAATTAAAACGGTTGCTGATTTAAGCGGTTTAAAATTTAGAGCCTATAATGCAGCTCTTGAAAATTTTGCGAAACTTGCAGGTGCAGCGCCAACGCAGGTAGAAGCTTCTGACATTCCACAAGCCTTTTCTACTGGTCAAGTTGAAGCGATGATTACATCACCCTCAACAGGTGCAAATACAAAAGCTTGGGATTTTGTTTCACATTACACGCCAATCAATGCTTGGGTTCCTAAAAATATTGTTGTTGTGAACAAGGATGCATTTGGTGCGTTAAGTGCAACAACTCAAAAAGCAATTCTAGCAGCAGCAGCAACTGCTGAGACTCGCGGCTGGGAAATGAGTAAAGCTGAAACCGCCACTAAAACCGCTATCATGAAAGATAACGGCATGAATATTGTTACGCCTTCTGCTGAACTACTTTCTGGTTTGAAAAAAATTGGCGCGCAAATGCAAGCAGACTGGAACACTTCAGCCTCAGTTGAAGCCAAAGAAATTGCAGCGGCTTTTAAAAAATAATACGTAACTGAAATACACTTACGGTGCCCCTTGCTCCTTATTAATTTCAAATTTAATTTATGGGGCATCGTTCTTTTCTGGGAGGAAATAATGCGGAAATACTTAGACAATCTTTATACATTTAGCGGAGCAATTGCCGCTGGATTGATTGCAATAATTTGCTTGCTGGTAACCACACAAGTGGTCTTAAATTTGATAGCAAAAATCGGGGGCGCATCGGTTAGCTTTACCATTCCATCTTATGCAGACTTTGCTGGTTATTTTTTAGCCGCGTCATCTTTTCTTGCATTGTCCTACACCTTTATGCGTGGCGGACATATTCGCGTTACATTGCTTTTCAATATGTTGGGCAATGGCACTGTTAGACTTTTAGCAGAAGTTTTTTCCATTGCTGTTTGTGCATGCACTATGGTTTTCGCAACTTATTACATGGCACTGCTGGTCGAACAATCTTACCGCTTTGGCGACAAATCTACAGGCATTGTTTCTATCCCTATTTGGATACCACAAATGCCAGTTTTGATTGGCCTTGCTATATTTTCCATTGCGTTGATTGATGTGCTTTTACAAACCCTTCGCACCCGAAATACAATAATCGAATATAAAGAAAGCCTATAGGCCAAGCATGTCAGAGATACTTATAATTTTTGGACTGTTGGTCCTATTAATCGGCATGTTGTCTTTTGGTGTGTGGGTGGGATTTGCCCTTATCATCACAGGTTTTGCTTCTATGCTGGCATTATCCCCTGCTCCAATTGGTGCTATTCTAGCCACAACGATTTGGGCACATAGCCATTCGTGGGCATTGGCTGCTTTGCCCATGTTTATATTGATGGGAGAGATTTTATTACGTTCCAAATTGTCAGATGACATGTTTAGCGGACTTGCCCCGTGGCTTGGAAAATTACCCGGACAATTATTACATGTAAATGTTTTTGGGTGCGCTATCTTTGCGGCTGTTTCTGGATCATCGGCAGCAACTGCCGCAACAATCGGTAAAATGTCGATCCCAGAACTTACCGCTAGAGGCTATGACGAAAAACTCATATTGGGCACGCTTGCAGGTTCTGCCACTTTAGGATTGTTGATCCCACCCTCAATTATTTTGATTGTATATGGCGTTGCCACAGAACAGTCGATCGCAAGATTATTTATTGCCGGCGTCTTGCCTGGGCTTTTACTTGTCGGCCTTTTCGCTGGTTATGTGATGATGGTCGCTTTAATTAAACCTGAAATTTTTCCTAAAAGCACCGAGACATTTACACTGCGCCAAAAGCTTTCTGCTTCTAAAAGACTGGTGCCCGTTTTAGCTTTAATCGCGGGTGTTATCGGTTCTATTTATGCTGGCATTGCATCACCAACTGATGCCGCGGCAGTAGGCGTCGTGCTTTCTGTTGTTCTTGCGTGGTGGAATGGTTCCCTTTCTGGCAACATGCTAAAAGAATCACTCATGGGGGCAACGGTCACCTCTTGCATGATTGCTTTTATTCTTGCAGGTGCAGCATTTTTATCTGTCGCAATGGGCTTTACGGGCATACCGCGCGATTTGGCCAGCTGGATGGCATCGTTTAATTTATCGCCTTACGCATTGCTTGCAGCGCTGACAATTTTCTTCATTATTCTGGGCTGTTTTTTAGACGGCATTTCGGTTGTCGTACTTACCACCTCCATCATCATGCCTATGGTCGAAAGCGTAGGCATTGATCCATTATGGTTCGGTATTTATTTAGTCATTGTCGTAGAGATGTCACAAATAACACCGCCTGTTGGGTTTAATCTTTTTGTTATTCAAGGACTAACAGGTTTTGATATCATCAAGATTGCGAGGGCTGCATTACCATTTTTCTTAATGCTTTTGCTGGCCGTTGGGTTGATTACAATATTCCCTCAAATAGTGACATCACTGCCCAATTTGATGAACAAGTAGCTTTGTTGAAAAGTGGCTACAGTGCTACAGTGCTACAGTGAGCTTGCAGACCTTGATGCTTGGTCATAAAGGCCAGAAAGCGTTCTGAGCGCTGCTGCTATTTCACTGATTTCTTCGCTGCTGCGGTTCATGTGAGAAAGGCTTTCTAGCAGACATTGCTCCCTAATATCACGATAGCTTTCGCAAAGGGCAATACCCGTTTTCGTGGTGCTGTAGAACATTTCTTTGCCCTGCTTTTCACCCTCAATCAATTCTGCTTTCAGCAGTTTTTTAAGAGCGTAATTCACCACATGAGAATCTTCGATGTTGAGAAGAAAAGTAATATCAGATAATTTTTTTTGTTTTGCACGGTGATTGATATTGTGAAGGACTAATATTTCTAATGGCGTTAAATTTGGTGAGCCTGCCGCATTCATACATTTTGTCGTCCAACGACTAAAACCGTTAAATGCAATAATCAAACCATATTCGAATTCAGAAAGTTGCCAACCATCGGAGGTTGCTAAATGTCTGGAAGAAACTATTTTGCGTTTCTTTTTTTCTTCCGAAGTCATAAAAATTCCAATCTAAATTTTAATATAAGCAATGATTAAATTGTAGCATATTCAACATTACGATCAACCAACGCACGCAAATGCAGTTTCAAACGCATAGTTACTGTGTATGTTTTTTATTTCACACAACGGGCTTATCCAATATCCAGTCCTAGCTACCTTGTGTATTGCGACAACATACAACTTAATATGGGTTGCGAAATAGTACTGCGACGAATAAACAGGTGTTATTCTCCTTTTTTTACCCACATTCGGTAATTAATGGAATACTTAAGTGGG
>NVRK02000088.1 GCA_002400845.2 Hyphomicrobiales bacterium | reverse complement strand
TTAAGATCGTCTTTCACCATTTGCACAATGCGTCTGCCAGTCATTTGCGCCATTACGCGGCGGCGTGAATCAACCGCGGGAATTGCCGCATTGCCAGACAGCGCCATGCCCAAAGCTTCTGCCATAGATGCCATCGTTGATGCCGTGCCCATTGTATTACAGGTACCAGAAGAGCGGCTCATAGATTGTTCTGCTTCAAGGAAATCTTCGTTCGACATTTCGCCAGCTTTTACCGCTTCTGAAAATTTCCATAAATGTGTACCAGAACCAACAAGTTCCCCTCTAAAGTGCCCATTTAACATTGGGCCACCTGTTACAACGATTGATGGAATATCTGTAGAGGCCGCGCCCATTAGCAATGACGGAGTGGTTTTGTCACATCCAACCAATAACACAGCGCCATCCATTGGCTGTCCGCGCATGGCTTCTTCAACCGCGATTGCGGCCAAGTTTCTAAACATCATTGCGGTTGGGCGATAGGTATTTTCTGATGCTGAAAACACAGGAACTTCCACTGGAAAACCACCAGCCTCCCAAATGCCTGCTTTTACTTTTTCAGACAACTCACGCAAGTGACCATTACATGGTGTTAAATCTGACCAAGTGTTTAAGATGCCGATCACAGGGCGACCATCAAAAAGATCGGCTGGGTATCCCTGATTTTTCATCCACCCACGGTGGTAAATTGCATCACGACTGGTACCACCAAACCACGATTGTGAGCGTAATGTTCGAGGCCACTTGGCGGGTTTAAAAGTCATTTATATAACATCCAGTTTTTAGTTTTATTTTGTTATGGCCCCTAATTGACAGGATGGTGTACCGTTGTGGGTCGGTACTTACATCCTGCCAGCTCAGGGAGGAACTTTTTAGCTTTGTTTTTGCTTGTTGTAGACATCGAAGAATACAGCCGCCAATAGAACTAAGCCTTTAATCATCTGCTGGTAATCAATACCAATGCCCATGATCGACATACCGTTATTCATAACGCCCATAATAAAGGCCCCAACAACAGCTCCAATAACTTTACCAACACCACCAGACATTGAAGCCCCGCCAATAAACACCGCCGCGATCACATCAAGCTCAACCGCAAAGCCAGCTTTTGGCGTTGCAGTATTTAGACGTGCGGCAAAAACCAAACCAGCAAGTGCGGCAAGCACACCCATATTGGCAAAGGTTAAGAATGTTAGTCTCTCGGTTTTAATACCCGATAGTTTTGCAGCTTTAATGTTGCCACCAAGTGCATATACACGGCGGCCTAACGTGGTATTTTGTGTTAAGAATGAATACAATACTGTAAGCACAGCCATAGATATTAGAACATTTGGCAAGCCACGAAATGTTGCTAATTTATAGGCAATGAAAACCAATGCGATAGAAACAATAGCATTGCGCCCAACAAAAAATGCATATGGTTCACCTTGAATGCCATACTGCTTATCACGCGCTCTCGCTTTTAAACCAAACCACACAATTGCAAATGCTGACAACACGCCTGCTGCAAATGCAGTCGAATTAAATCTCTTAAGACCAAGCACATCTGCAACATAACCAGTAGGAAGCATGTCAGGAATAAACCCTGTAGAAAGCAATTGAAACGATTTTGGAAACGGGCCAACAGATTGACCATCAAGTAACCAAAGCGACATTCCTCTAAAGACCAACATACCAGCAAGCGTTACAATGAAGGATGGGATTTTCCAATAAGCAACCCAATAGCCTTGTGCCGCTCCAATTAGACCACCAACTACCAGACAAATTGGTATGGCAATCCACATAGACCAGCCCCATTGAACAATGAGAATGGCAGCTAACGCACCGACAAAGCCCATGACAGAACCTACTGACAAATCAATATGTCCAGCGACAATTACCATTAACATGCCAAGCGCCATGATAATGATGTAACTGTTTTGCAAAAATAGATTTGTGATGTTTACAGATTTAAGCAACACACCATCGGTTACAATCTGGAAAAACGCCATGATTGCGATAAGGGCAAAAAGCAAGCCGTATTCACGCAAGTGGCTTTTTAAATAAGTACCAATCGCATTCGATTTGGCTTCAGCCGTGGCTTGAGCAGTAGTTTCAGACAATTCCATTTTCGCTTCCTATTCTGTTACTATAAGCGACATGATGCGCTCTTGGCTGGCTTCTTTAGCGGTGAGTTCGCCTACAAAAGCCCCCTCATTCATTACATAAATTCGGTCACACATTCCCAAAAGCTCAGGCATTTCGGAAGAGATCATAACAACCCCTTTTCCCTGTGCGCTGAGCTCATTTATGATCCCGTAAATTTCATATTTTGCACCCACGTCTATACCGCGCGTTGGCTCGTCTAGAATCAATATTTCTGGTTCTGCAAACAGCCATTTTGACAAAACAACTTTTTGCTGATTACCACCAGAAAGATTTACTACCTGTTGGAAAACACTTGGCGTGCGAATGTTCATTGCAGCTTTATATTTTTCGGCTACTTCTGTTTCTTCGGCATGGTTTATGATGCCATTGGTTGAAACTTTGGGTAAATTTGTAAGTGTTATATTTTTAACAATGGTTTCTTCAAGCACTAAGCCAAGTGTTTTTCTATCTTCTGTCACATAGGCAAGACCTGCATTAATTGCTTTATCAATGGTACTTACATCTACTGGTTTACCATGAATTTTGACATTGCCCGAAATCTTATTTCCGTAAGCTTTTCCAAAAATACTCATGGCAAGTTCGGTACGCCCAGACCCCATCAAACCTGCTATGCCAACTACTTCGCCAGCACGAACGTTAAATTTTATGTCTTTAATTACTTGACGATCGGCATGGTCTTGGTGCCAAACATTCCAGCCGTCAACCTCCATCAATAGGTCGCCAGATTTGCGTTTGCGTTCTGGATAACGATGCGCCATATCGCGGCCCACCATATCGCGAACGATTTGATCTTCGGTAATTTTTTCTTTGTTGGCGTCTAGCGTTGAAACTGTTGCGCCATCTCTAATCACGGTAACGGTGTCTGCAACTTTACGCACCTCGTTTAATTTGTGAGAGATAATAATAGACGTAACGCCCTGCTCTTTTAACTCAAGCATTAGGTCAAGCAATGCTTGACTGTCGCTCTCAGACAATGCCGCAGTCGGTTCGTCTAGAATAAGTAACTTCACATCTTTAGAAAGTGCCTTTGCGATTTCTACCAATTGCTGTTTGCCTACACCCAAACTGTCAACCAATGTGTTAGGAGATTCTTTTAGGCCGACCTTCTCAAGCAGTACTTCTGTACTGCGAAAAGTTTCGTGCCAATTTACAATGCCGTTTTTACTACGTTCGTTTCCAAGAAATATATTCTCAGCAATGGATAACAAAGGAATAAGTGCTAATTCTTGGTGGATGATAATGACGCCGCGATCTTCGCTGTCGTTAATGCTATTAAACTGAGCCAATTCGCCTTCGTAGTGAATTTCTCCTTCGTAATTACCTGCTGGATAAACTCCAGATAACACTTTCATGAGTGTTGATTTTCCTGCGCCATTTTCGCCAACCAATGCGTGAATTTCGCCTTTCTTAACAGAAAGGTTCACCGAATCGAGCGCTTTAACACCTGGGAAAGTTTTGGTGATGGAACGCATCTCCAGTAAAGGTGTCATATTGGGCCTCAATTCATTTAAGATAAACTGCACAGAAATTTAACATTGCGCTTCATTATAATTACTTCAAATCGTTCGCGCCAATATAACAAAGGCGCGAACGAAGCTAGATAGCTCATTAAAGCTTACCAAATATATTGGCTTACTTAATTTGATCCATTTTGTAGTAACCAGACCCGAGAAGGATGTCTTCCCAGTTCTTAATATCTACAGAAACAGGCTCAAGAAGGTATGATGGGACAATTTTAACGCCGTTGTCATATGTTTTTGTGTCGTTGATTTCTGGCTTAGTGCCTTTAACCAATGCTTCAACCATGCCAACTGTTACACGCGCAAGCTCGCGTGTATCTTTAAAGACTGTTGAGTATTGCTCACCAGCAAGAATAGATTTAACCGATGGCACTTCAGCATCTTGACCAGATACGATTGGCATTTTCAGATCGCCAGAACCATAAGCGACACCTTTAAGTGACGATAAAATTCCTATTGAAAGGCCATCGTATGGAGAAAGAATGCCCTGAATTTTTTTGTCTGTATAGTGAGCAGACAAAAGGTTATCCATACGTGCTTGTGCAACAGCGCCATCCCAGCGCAATGTACCCACTTTTTTCATTCCCAATTGGCCAGATTGAATAACAACTGAACCATCATCGATCAATGGCTGAAGAACACTCATAGCACCATTGTAGAAGAAGAATGCGTTGTTATCATCTGGTGAACCACCGAATAACTCAACATTATATGGACCATCACCAAAACGTTCTTTTAGACCAGTAACCAGTGATGTTGCTTGCTGAACGCCAACTTTAAAGTTGTCGAATGTTGCATAATAATCAACATTTGCACTGTTCTTGATTAGGCGATCATAAGCGATAACCTTGATGTTTGCCGCTGCAGCATTTTCAAGCGCATTTGAAAGCGTTGTGCCATCGATAGCGGCAATCACAAGAACATCAACACCTTTGGTTATCATGTTTTCGATTTGAGCCAGTTGGTTTGGAATGTCATCTTCAGCATATTGAAGATCTGTTTTGTAGCCAGCTTTCTTGAACTGCTCTACCATTGAGTTACCATCTGAAATCCAGCGAGCTGAAGATTTGGTTGGCATTGAGATACCGATTGTACCGTCTGCTAAAGCGCTGGTTGCTAACAACAATGAAGCTGCTGCTGCGAGTACGAATTTTTTCAATTTCATAATATTTCCTCCACTAAGAATTTACGACAAAGATTGGCTTTAACCTTTGCAGTTTATTTAGTTTTCTATTCCACGAGGTTAGGGTATCCATTTTATACATAACTGTAAAATTCAATTACTAGACAAATCCATATCATTTTTGTTATGTCTAAATTATGCTAAATTTAATAGGCCGTGTAAAACCTACACATTTGCGACTCATCGTAGAAATTTCCAAACTTCAAAAGCTTCAATTGGCGGCCGAGGCGCTAAACATGTCTCAACCTGCGGCATCGAGGGTATTATCAGATATTGAAAGCCATGTCGGCTCTCCACTTTTCACCCGTCATCCACGTTTTATGGAGCCAACTGCGATTGGCCAATCCTTTGTGCGCCATGCCCGTGTTATTTTGTATGAATTGGATAGTCTTGAAACTGAAGTCACCAATCTTAAATCTGGTAAAACGGGTGAAGTGCGCGTTGGTGCTGTAACTGGCCCTGCCCTTGGTATTTTGATGCCAGCAATTAAATTGATAAAAGAATCTACCCCAGACATTGAAGCAACAATTGAAGTTGGCCCATCAACACAATTGGTTAGGCAATTAAAAGAAGGTCAGTTAGATTTCATCATCGCTCGTATTCCGCCAGAATATGACACGCATGAATTTAATATTTATCCTGCGCGCGATGAGGAAGTTGCTCTAATCGCATGGAACAACCACCCACTTGCCAATAAGAAGAATATCATTTTGCAAGAGTTGGTAGATTATGAATGGGTGGTGCAACAACGCGGCACCCCTATTCGACAAGCTGTTGAACATGCTTTTTTGAGTATAGGGAGACCTGTTCCCGTGCGCATTACAAACAGCTCTTCGCTTTTTGTAGTTTTGTCATTGGTTACAAATTCAGATTCTATTTCTCCATTATCAACAGAAGTAGCAGAGCTTTTAACCCATGATGATTTGGGGGCAAATTTGACAATTTTGGACATAAAGCAAAAAATAGTAGTTTCGCCCTACTACATTATAACCAATCGACATCAGCAACTAGCACATGCGGCTGAAAAAATATTCGCTGAAGTTTTAAGGCAAGTGTGATCGCTGAGTGCATCGCTGTGTACATCTCTGAGTACTATGCGAGGCCTTGCATTCCATATTTAAGTAAAACAGGAACGACAAGTTCTTCCTCATCAACCAAATGGCGATCTAATAGTTTATCAAATCCTAATAGAGCTTCGTTTAAATCGCCAACAAATTGATTATCCTTAGATATTGGATTTTGTTGCAAAACACTATTGGCCGATTTCGTAAAGTTTTCCAAATGCCGATCTAATGCATGGTGGTCTTCATCTAATATCTTAAACCCACGCACAAGACGCGTATCCATTTTTTCAAGAACAGGAAAATAATGAGCGTCTTCAATTTGGTGGTGGCCATGCAAACCACTTACAAAATTGCCACCATAACGAGAGAGCCTCGTTTGAAATTGTTGGGAATCAAGTTTGCCCTCAATCATTTGCTGGCTGTCTGTTATCATTGCCTGCATTAGCCGCCTAAACATCATGTGCTTGTCTAGCCAAAAACTAATCAGCCCATCAAACTGGACGTTACTTTCCCAGCTATTTCGAGGAAACTCTTCCATTAAAACACGCAAGGCATCTGGAAGTGCTATGCGCTTTTCAAGTTCAATATTTTTCATGGTATCATTCATTAATCGGTATTTGTAAGTTTAAGTATTCTTAAAACTGATAGCACTGTTAACCGCAGATTTCCAATTTTTATAACGACGCTCGCGTAATTCTTCATCCATGTTTGGCGTGAATTTTTTCTGCAATTTCCATTGTTTTGCAAAGCCTTCTTGGTCAGGCCAAACCCCAGCCCTCATGCCTGCAAGCCATGCCGCACCTAATGCAGTTGTCTCTAAAATTGTTGGGCGATCAATATTTGCATTTAGAATATTTGATAAAAATTGCATGGTCCAATCACTCGCAACCATACCGCCATCAACCCGCAACGTAATATTACTGCCAGAGTGCTGCCAATCGCTATACATGGCTTCTGTCAAATCTCGAGTTTGAAAACAAACGGCTTCAAGCGCGGCTCTGGAAAATTCATTCGCGCCTGAATTTCGAGTTAGGCCAAATATTGCACCGCGCACATCGGGCTCCCAATAAGGTGCGCCAAGTCCTGCAAAGGCTGGCACTAAAATCAGTTCTTGGTTTTTATCAGCACTTTGCGCCATTGCGCCAGTTTGAGCTGCATCATCAATGATCTTCAAACCATCACGCAACCATTGCACTGCCGCCCCTGCAATAAAGATAGACCCTTCTAGCGCATAAGTCGTTTGACCATTTAAGCGATAAGCTATGGTCGTTAGCATACGATTTTTTGATTTTATTGCTTCGCTACCTGTATTCAACATCGCAAAACAGCCAGTGCCATAGGTTGATTTTAGCATGCCAGGTTTAAAGCAAGCCTGACCCATTGTGGCCGCATGTTGATCGCCAGCAATCCCTAAAATTGGAATAGACGTTCCAAATAGCGCTTTGGTCGTCATGCCAAAATCAGCAGCACAATCTTCAACTGTTGGCAAGATATTGCGAGGTACATCAAGCAGCTCCAACAATTCATCGTCCCATTGATTGGTGTGAATGTTATACATTAAAGTGCGCGACGCATTGGTTGCATCTGTTTTATGAGATTTTCCGCCTGTTAATTTCCAAAGCAAAAATGTGTCTATTGTGCCAAATAACAGTTCTCCCTTATTGGCACGCGCCCTTGCGCCTTTTACATTATCAAGCAACCATTTAACTTTAGTACCCGAAAAATAAGGATCTAACAGCAAGCCAGTTTTTTCAATAACACTTGCTTCTGCACCTTGCTCTTTTAGCTCCGCGCAAAATTTTGAAGTTCTTCTATCTTGCCAAACAATAGCTTTGTGAATGGGTTCGCCAGTTTTCTTATCCCATATTACGGTTGTCTCGCGCTGATTGGTAATGCCAATGCCAGCTATTTGTGTAACATCAATTTTGGCTTTTCTAATCGCTTCTTGGCAGGTGGTTAAAACCGATAGCCAAATCTCATCGCTGTCATGTTCGACCCAACCAGAATTTGGAAAGTGCTGAGTAAATTCTATTTGGTCTGATGCAATTGCGTTAAAATTATCGTCAAAAACAATTGCACGCGAAGATGTAGTGCCTTGATCGATTGCCAGAATATATGAACTCATAATAACCTCTTTAAAACCTAGCCTAGTTACTTAGTCACAGTTTATATATTCTTTTTGAACCAGTCTTTAAGTTTTTTATTTTGCCCGGTCGAAAACCTTATGCCCAGTTTTGACCTGCGCCATAAAACATCTTTTTCATTTGTCACCCATTCATGTTCAATCAAATATCTAACTTCGCGCTCGTAAAGCGTATGCCCAAAATCTTTTCCAAGGTCTTTTAACGCAGATGCATCACCCAGCAACTTCCAACTTAGCGTTCCGTAAGCACGTACTAATCTTGTTGCAAAAGGCTTTTCTAAGAACGGAAATTCACCTTGTAATTTTGAAACAATTTGTTCAAATTCGTGAGGCGCGAAATCACCGCCTGGTAATGTTGATGTTGCAGTCCACGGCTTTGCGCGCTTACCAATTTTGGTTTCAATTTCTTCTAACATTGATTCAGCTAATCTACGGTAAGTCGTTATTTTTCCACCAAATATATTTATTACCGCTGCTTCATTATCCTTTGCATCGGCGCGTAATACATAGTCACGCGTTAGCTCTTGAGCAGCCGTTGCACCGTCATCAAATAATGATCTAACGCCAGCGTAGGTCCACACAATATCGCTTTTCTTGATTGGCTTTTTAAAGTACTCGCTGGCCGCGTCACATAAATATAGTTTTTCTTGTTCTGAAATTTTTATATCAGATGGGTCACCATCAAAGTCTCTATCCGTCGTTCCTATTAGTGTGAAATCTTGCTCATATGGAATTGCGAAAATAATCCGACCATCTGCGTTTTGAAATATATAAGCTCGGTCGTGATCGTGCAATTTTGGAACGACAATATGACTGCCTTGAACCAAGCGTAGATTTTTCGCTTTATTACTGCCTAATGCTTGCCCTAAAATACCATCTACCCAAGGCCCCGCCGCATTGATGATAAGGCGCGATTTAACAGTTTTCTTTTTACCCGTAATCTGGTTTTGCGTTTTTATAATCCAGTGTGCTTCAATGCCTGTGGAACTGTCTTCATCAACGCGGTGCGCAGAAACAACTTTGGTATTGGTTTTAATCGTCGCGCCTTTGTCTGCCGCATCTTTAGCATTCAGCACGACCATTCGTGCATCATTTACCCAGCAGTCAGAATATTCAAACCCTTTTTTAAACAGTGGCTTTAGGGACTTTCCAAATTTTGATGTTTGCAAATTCACATCTTTGGTTCCAGGTAGTAATTTGCGCTTGCCAATGTGATCGTACAAAAACAATCCCAACCTCAAAAACCACGCAGGGCGCATGGCTTTATGATGGGGCAATATAAAGCGCATTGGCCAAATAATATGAGGTGCAGATGCCAATAAGATTTCTCGTTCACCCAACGCTTCTCGCACAAGCCTAAATTCGTAATGTTCAAGATATCTTAAGCCGCCATGTATTAGTTTTGATGAGTTTGAAGATGTGCCACTGGCAAGGTCATTCATTTCGCACAATGTAACGCTATAGCCACGCCCTACTGCGTCTCGCGCAATACCACAGCCATTTATGCCGCCGCCAATAACGAATAAATCTAACAATTTTGGCACTTCATTCTCCAAACCACTATTCTTAAAACCAATTTTCTCTAGAGACACTTAAAGCGAAAAAAAATACTCGTAAAGTGAAAATTAAACGAACATGAAACGAAAATTTTATTTATCGATGCAAACATAAACCCATTCGCAAAACCTTCACAATGCCGCAATCACATCCCTTTAAT
>NVRK02000087.1 GCA_002400845.2 Hyphomicrobiales bacterium | reverse complement strand
GGTTCAGTAACACCTCACAAGAAGTTCAAGGCAGAAGCATACATCTTGACAAAAGATGAAGGCGGACGTCACACACCATTCTTCACAAACTATCGTCCACAATTCTACTTCCGTACAACTGATGTAACTGGCATTTGCGCGTTACCAGAAGGTACAGAAATGGTTATGCCTGGCGATAATGTTGAGATGATTGTAGAATTAATCGTCCCAATCGCGATGGAAGATCGTCTTCGCTTCGCTATCCGTGAAGGTGGCCGTACCGTTGGTGCTGGCATCGTTGCTGAAATCATCGAGTAATTTATTCGACTGATAAAGACATTGAAAAGGCGGGCTATTAGCTCGCTTTTTTTATGGATTTCAGCAAAGATGCAATGCACTAACAAATAAATAATCAATGCATAGCATTGGGTGCTGGCACCAATACAAATAAGGGCTGAAATCATCGAGTAAAATTGAAGTGGGTCAGATTTTGACCCGTTTTCTTGGCGTGAGGCCTAGCACCAACGATATGAAAACTAACGCGCATAGCGCGTTGGTGGTGCTGGCACCAGAATAAATAAGGTGCTGAAATCATCGAATAGTTTTCAATAAGATATAGATTTTGTAAAAGCCCTGCCATTTGGTGGGGCTTTTTTGTATTGATTATTATGTTAGCCTTTATTTATGGAATCTTCTAATAAACATAAGAAAACGATTGGGCGTATATTAAAGGTCAATCATGCTGGTGAAGCTGGTGCTATTCGTATTTATCAGGCGCAGATATTAGTGTGTAGATATTTACATCCTAGTATTGTGCCCTTTCTTAAGGATACGTTGGCACACGAAATTGTCCATAAACGACTTTTCGAAGGTGCAATGCCAAAGCGTAATGCAAGGCCTTGTAGGGCATTATGGCTGTGGGGTATTGGCGGTTGGCTTTTAGGTTTAACCACAGCTTTGTTGGGGAAGAATATGGTTTGGCTATGTACCGAAGCAGTTGAAGAAACTGTACATCTTCATTTGGAAGAACAACTCATATTTTTACGTGGAAAAGACAACGAACTGGTGGTTTTAATTGAAAGTATCAAAGAAGAAGAGCTTTCGCATTTAGATCATGCCACTGCAAATATTAACAATAGAGGTAGGTTGGCAAAAATTGTGCAGTGGAAAATTAAAACTGCTACCGAATTTATAATTTGGCTATCAACACAGGGCGATTCTACCAGAATGGTTCAAGCTATTAAATATTAGAATTCATTCAATATTTCTTTCACTAGTCCCAAAATTGCCATACATTAAACAGATACGAGCATATGTTTATTGCACACTTACCAGCAGGCTATATTTTAGGCCGTACACTCACCAATAAGATTCAATCTAAATATGTGATGAGTGCCGCGCTGATCGGTTCCGTCTTCCCTGATTTAGATATGTTCTGGTTTTATTTGGTGGACAATCGCCAAACTCATCACCATGATTATTATACGCATTGGCCTGTTTTTTACATTCTTGCATTATTCGTTTCTGTCGTAGTCTTATTTGCTCATAAAAGAGCAGGGCAAGCGCTGGTAGCGTTTTCGTTAGGTGCATTGTTGAATATGATTTTAGACAGTTTCACAGCCCGTATGCATTGGCTAAGGCCGTTTTCAGATGCTTATTATGTGCCAATCAAAACAGAATCGATCTATTCTCACTGGATACTCAATTTCGTTCTACACCCATGGTTTTTGGTGGAAATTGCCATTTGCGTTGTGGCAATAACATTAATTTATAAAATTCCACCTAAGCAGCACTAAAGCACTTGCAATCATACCTTATTTGACGCTATCTAGCGCCAGTCTGCTATAGTACAAATTGTACGTTGTAGGCGCCCGTGTGTAATACCAAAGCACATTTGTAGGGATGTAGCTCAGTTGGTAGAGCGACGGTCTCCAAAACCGTAGGTCCACAGTTCGAGCCTGTGTATCCCTGCCATTTTTCCGTAATAAAAGTTGGTTCATATTTCCCACAATTGCATATCTAACAGCGGCAGATGTTCTTGCGTAGCAAAACATCGAGAGCCTGTTCTGCACGCAGCGCCATCGAAGCGGCAGACAAGCCCAATATGTTGGGCGACGTTGAGAGTGTTAGCTTCGAGAAAATGGCTACTATCAATCAAAGCGCTTATGGTCGTGTCTAATAAACACCAAACCAAATAGGGCCATAGCCAAGCACTATAATTACAGGGGAATGATTGGAATGTTCATAATCAGCATTGCTAGACCTAATTGCAGAATTTGAAAAACAGGTGGAGAGACCGTTTGGGATCTGCCCAAAAGCGAGAGAGTGATATCGCCAATTATTAGAAGGGCACACCTATGAAACCGCACACCTATAAAAATAGTGAGCGCCGTTTCAATTTCTATCAATGATTGGGTTAAGGCCGTGGCCCATCTTTTGCAAAAACGACAGCGCCATCTAAATCAACGACGACAAAAGATCCAGATGAAATACGCGCATCACCAATCTTAATGTTAATGCCAATTTGACCATCAAGGAGACGTTTGCCAGGGCTTGGAATTCTACCCAGTGCTAACACACCAAAGTCAAGTTCTGCTAATTGTTCAACGTCTCGTACTAGACCCCAAATAATAATGCCAGCCCAACCATTGTTTAATAAATCAGCACCAATCATATCGCCTAAGACAGCCTTGCGTCGCGAGCCACCAGCATCGACAATAAGCACTCTACCATTGCCAGCTTGGCGGCTTAATTTTTTAATAGGTGTATTGTCTTCAAAGCATTTTACAGTTTCTACAGTGCCATGAAATTTAGTTCTTCCACCATATGATTTTAGATCAATAGGTAGCATTTCCAGCGCTTCTCCAAAGTCATCATAAAGATCGCATGTGGGTTTCATAATTTTTCTCCTCAGTATATATTATATAATATTTTTAATGAGTTAGCATGAATTTCTCACCTGTTTTCATGCTAACTTTCTCAAATAAAATATAGGTTACTTCACTGAAGGAGTCTAATTATGATTGCTTATAAAAAGCGCCTTTAACTCAGGCGGAAACCTGCGTTTAAAATACGCTGTTAAGAAGGCTTGTAATGTAATCAAAGTTATTTTTTAGGCATGCCTTTTACGCGCACATGGCGACGTTGAGCGGCAACACGAAATTGCGCATTTGGCGCGCCATAACCTGTATATTTTGATTTTCTTTCCACAATTTCAAAGAAGAAACCTTCACCAAATGTTGGGCTGTAAAGTTGGAAAAATTCACCGCCTTCATCTTTATCATAAAGAATATTATTGTCTTTAAGTTGATTTAAAAAGTCACTTTCTAAGTTAAAACGTGCTTGTAAATCAGCATAGTAATTTGGTGAAATTACCAAGGATTCAAATCCATTAGACTTTAATTGTGCCGCAGTTTTAAAAATATCATTGGTCGTAAATGCAATGTGCTGAACAGCAGACCCCATTCTGTCACTGATAAATCTACCAGCAAGAGTACGGCTATTCTCAGCACCATTTAACGTTAATCTAAGTGAGCCATTTTCATTCTCGATGGCTTGGCTGCGCACCACTCCAGCAGAATCAATAACGTCTACTACAGGGCGTTTCTGAGTCTTGAAAATTGAGTTGTAAAATAACTGCCATGTTAGCAGTTCGTCATAATCCATGGTCTGCGCTAAATGATCAAAGTCACATAATCCAACAGTTGAAGTGTCGTTAGATTTCTCTGCTTTGTTCTCGTCAAAATCTACATTCCAAATATTTGCTAAGTCAGTTTCTTTGTCGATGAAATGCATAATGCTTCCACCAACGCCTCTAATAGCAGGAATATCTAACTCGCCAGAACCAACAGGCTGAGTGAACGTTTTTGCACCAAGAGCACGGGCTCTTTTTCCGGTTCTTTTAGCATTGTCAACACTTAGGCCAATGTCACATACACCTGCGCCATGTACCAAATAGGATGAATGAGCAAAGCTATCAGTTTCAGTATTGATTAAAATATTTATGTTGCCTTGGCGCCAAAGGGTAACATCTTTCGACTTGTGTTTACCTGCGCTTTTAAAGCCCAGTTGCGTTAGCAATGTTGATAATTGCTCTTCTTCTGATTTTCCTGCAGAAAATTCAACGAACTCTATACCATTTACGGTAACACGATCTGGTAATTCAGGTGTCTCCATAATTATATTTTTCTCAAGGCGCTTAACCTGATCCATTAGGTAAACAAGCGAGCGATGCCCATCTACAGAAATAGAATGAGGGGAGGCACCACGAAATTGATCGTTGAATATCTCAAGCGACAATGTACCGTCATAGCCAGTAGCCGCAATTGACTGCATAAATTGCGTTACGGGCAGATCTCCTTGTCCAGGCATATTTCTATAGTGACGGCTCCAATAGAGAAGATCCATATCAATCAGCGGTGCATCTGCTAATTGAACAAAGAATATTTTATCGGCAGGAATTGAACGTATGGATTCTACTTCAATCTTACGAGCAAGCGTATGAAAGCTATCAAGGATTAGTCCGATATTTGGGTGGTCGGCTCTACGCACAATTTCCCAAGCATCACGGTGGTCATGAACATGCTTGCCCCAAGCCAATGCTTCGTAACCAACGCGTATGCCACGTTTGGCCGCGCGTTCTCCCAGTTCTGCAAAGTCTAGAGCCGCGCGATCTATGCCACCCAACGATATTGGTGATGCATTAGAGCAGATCAATATTAGGTCAGCGCCCAATTCTTGCATTAGGTCAAATTTACGTTCTATACGGTCAAATGTTTGCGCGCGCTGTGGTTCTGGCATGCCTTCAAAATCTCGAAAGGGTTGAAACAATGATATTTCCAAACCATGATCTCGGATCATGTTTCCCACTTCCTTTGGCGAACCATCAAAGGTTAGAAAATCATTTTCGAATATCTCAATGCCATCAAACCCAGCCGCAGCAATAGCCGCAAGTTTTTCAGGTAATTCACCACTGATAGAACCAGTTGCAATTGAGGTCTTCATTTTTCTTTTCCTTTAGATAAACTAAATTTATATGGTTGCTTTGAATATTGAAATTTTTGTGTTGTATTTGTGTGAGTGTAAAATATAATTATTGTTCGTCAAAAGCATTAAATGTTTTTTTCATTTCTGCACTGTCTGGCTTAATGTCGGTAAAGTGTTCAAATGCTTTTACAGCTTGAAAAACCGCCATTGCTGCACCTGACAATGTGCGGCAGCCCATTTGTTTTGCTGTGCTTAATAATTCTGTTTCAAGCGGGAAATAGATGATATCTGAAACCCACATGTCAGGTCTAAGAATATCTTTTGAAATTGGCATGCCTGGTAATTTTGCCATGCCTACAGGCGTTGTATTTACTAACCCATCAAAATTATGCGTACCAATTTCATTGTGATTAATTGCGGTTACAATAGTCTTGTCTTGAGCATTCATTAAACGTGAAGCAAGATTTGAAGCGCGTTTATAATCAATGTCAGTGATGAAAAGGTTTGAAACATTCAATTGTGTTAAGGCGTTTGCAACGGCTGAACCTGCGCCACCTGCGCCAACTTGTAATACATTAGACAGCTTGACGCCGCTCATTTCACGGAGAAACCCTTCAGCAAATCCCCACAAATCAGTATTATGCCCATAAGACTTTCCATCGCGAAAAACGATTGTGTTTACAGCGCCAACTGATTTTGAGTTATCATCCAGTACATCAATAAACGACATGATATCCTGCTTATAGGGATACGTAACATTCAGTCCGCTAAATCCGCATGTTTGTGCTGAGAAAAAAATCTCTTCAAGAGAAGGGGAGTTGCTGTCAGATTCTGCTGTATCAAGAAGTTTGTAAACATAGTTCATACCCAAGCGTTCACCTTCTGCCACATGCAATTTGGGAGTACGAGAAAGCTGTATGCCTTTTCCTAATAGACCAACAAGAATAGAATTTTCATCTTTAGTTGAGGAATTTGATGATGTATTATCAAACTGTTTGAGCGTTTCCAGAATCATCTGCATGTTATTTTCCTTAATACAATCTCTGCAACTCCAGAGAAATCCCTCTTTGTCATTAGTCGCTATCATTGTTTTTTTGTTGCGAGTGACAAAGATAAAGTAGTTATCACAATTATGTACGAACTAGTTAGTTTAGTTAAAGTTGTCAGATTGTCAACCAAGCAAAACATGCAAAAAGTTTGAGCATAGAGACGATTTAAATACAAAACTTCTACAAATAGTTTTAATTCAGATAGGAATCTTTTGCGTATCTATCTGAAAGAAGAATATTGCGTTTACTCACAATTTATATAGCGTGAGATTTAGTCATTTACCTGCAACGAAACATACTTACATTAGGCGTTTTACGCTGCAGATAATATTTTAAAAGTTAATTTTAGTATCTTTAAGTCTGTTTTCCTTGCCTTCCAATAATGCGTTTTAAAAACGGCCAAAGTGGGGTTTGTGAGATCATCATTAGTAAGAATGCAATGGACAAAATCAACGATATAGGGTGGGAGACAAAATCCCAAAAGAATGTTCCAACATCACCGCGTGCGCCAATCATTGCACGTCGATAATTAGAATCCATCATTGGCCCAAGTATAACGCCCAATATAACGGGGCCAACTTGATAGTTATAGGTTTTTAGGAAGTAGCCGAAAACACCAAAGCCAAGCATCCAATAAACATGAGAAGGGTTGTTTTGGATTGCATAAGTACCAACCGCCGATAAAACAAATATAAGCGGAATTAATATAGCCTTTGGGCATTCAACTATCTTTGTGAATACTTTAATGCCACTCAGACCAAATATTAGTAGAAAAATATTTGCAAGTGCTAGGTTGCCAACAATAAACCAAAATAGATGGGGTGTTTCTATTAGTAATAATGGGCCAGGCTTAAGGCCATGAATAAATAAAGCTCCAATAATTACGGCAGTCACTGCATCCCCTGGAATGCCAAGCGTTAGCATTGGAATGAATGAGCCACCTACCGCTGCATTGTTTGCCGCCTCTGGTGCAATCAGTCCTTCTTTAGCGCCTTCACCAAAAGGTACTTCTGGGTTTTTCGTCATGCGTTTTGCATCATCATACGCAAGCAGTGCCGCGATATCGCCGCCAGTGCCAGGAAGAGCCCCAATGATTGTGCCAATGCCTGAAGCACGCATGGCAAGCCAAAAATGTTTTTTCACATCTGAAAATTTTGGAATGATGCGATCAATTTTTTGTTTAACAGCAGGTAAGTCAAGGTTATGTAATTGTACCAGCCCTTCAGCCACTCCAAAAAAACCAATCATGGCTGCAACATAAGGTATGCCGCCCATAAGTGTGACTGAACCAAATGTGAAACGTCCCTCAGCCGTCATTGGGTCTAGCCCAACCATGCCTATTAATACACCAAGTGCACCTGCAAAGGCTCCCTTTGCAAAGCTCTCCCCTGAAAGTGTTCCAACTAATAATATGCCTATTAGACCCAGCAACAAATAATCACGCGAGTTAAACATAATGGCAAAGTTAGAAATTACTGGGGCGAAAAGCGCCAATGCTATAATACCTACAAAACCACCAAATACCGACATTATGGTGGTTAGGCCAATTGCTTCTCCAGCTTCGCCTTTTTGGGCCATAGGATAGCCTTCAATTGCGGTTGCAATTGCGCTGGGTGCTCCTGGAATGTTCAATAAAATAGCAGTGCGAGACCCGCCATATACACCGCCCATAAAGACGCCAACTATTAACGCCAACGCTTCGTTAACCTGCCATTTGAAGGTAAATGATATTAGGATCGATGTCGCCATAGTGACTGACAGACCGGGGATTGCGCCAACATAAATACCAGCTAAAGTGCCTGCTGCAGTTAAAAATATTAGCCATGGGTCGCCCCAAGAAAGAACTAGATTTGAAAGAATGTCCATTTTAAAATTGTCCCTGTAGAATGCTGCCTTGTATTAAGGACCCTTGCGGTAGAACAACTTGGAAAATAGTTCTAAAAATAAAATAGATAATTGCGAGTGAAAATATTGCCAGCAAAGCAGATAACCAAATCGGCTTTTTCCAAAGAATTGAAAAAGATAAGAACAGGAAGGCGGCTGAGCTGAAAACAAAACCAATAATAGGCATGGCTAACAAATAGGCCGAAATTAATACGATCATATAGATGAGTGTTATCGGCAAAATTTCATTTAAGCTGCTCGCAAAACCAGACATTTTGTGCGGTTGCTTCGCAAAAACGTCTTTTGTTATTATTAAAGAGCAAACGATCATTGCTAAAGAAGCAAGCATTGGAAATATGCCAGCGGTTGATAGGCCCGTAAAGCCAGATATGGCAAATGCTTGCCAAAATGCCGTAACGCTGAATACAGTTAAAAATATCGAAAATACGATTTCTCCAGGTTTTCGTATTAAGTTTTCTTCCTTGCTCATAAGCCGTATTCCTCCCAGTCATACATTAGTCAGTTATGCATTTAAAAAATGCCGCCCCACTCAAAAGCAGGGCGGCAAAGATATTTACAATGTTTCTTACTTAGCGCGCATAATGCCAAGTGTTTCAGGGTTCACTTTTGCAGCGCCCGTATCTTGAAGTGCCCAAGCGGTTACTTGTTGCCATTTTTTCAAGAATTGAACGGCATCATCGCCTGTCATATTCATAACAATGTTACCTTTGTTAGCCATCAAAGTTGTGAATGTTTCACTTTTTGCAGCTGTGTTAAAGGCAGATACAAGCTTAGCTTTAACGTCCGCAGGTGTGTCTAATTTAGCAAATACGCCATAAAAAGGACCCCATGGTAAAAACTTGCCCATGCCCGGAACTGCATCTGTAATTGCAGGAACGCCAGGCAATGTTGCAACTGGTTTATCATTTACCACTGCAAGCACACGCATTTTACCAGCTTTTACATTTTCTGTGGCAGCAGAAATACCAGCAGGCATAAAGTCAACTTCGCCGCCAAGCATAGCAGCAAGACCTGGGCCTTCACCACCAAATGGAATTGAAGTAACTTCAAAATCAGCAGAACCTTTAATCAAAGCACCAATAGTGCCCGGCAATCCACCAGGACCAGTAGAGCCCATTTTAACAGCACCTGGATTGGCTTTAATATCAGCCATCAAGTCTTCCATTGTTTTGTATTTTGAATCTGCATTAACGGCAATAACCGCAACACCACGACCCAAAATGTTCACTGGGAAGAATTTAGAATAATCTAAATCTGCAACGCCCAATACAGGGTGTAATTGAGGGTTTTCAGCGCCATAAAGGAATGTATAGCCATCTGCAGGGGCCGCATTTACATAAGCTGTTGAAATTGCGCCAGCACCACCAGATTTGTTAAGAACAACGATTGGTTTGCCAAGTGCTTCTTCAGCCGCTGGGTTAATTGCGCGTGCCACTGTGTCAGTTGCGCCACCAGCACCCCACATAACCACACCTAATACTTCACGTGCAGGATAATCCGCTGCAAATGATACGCTAGACATAAGTGATAATGCGATTGCTGCACCAATTAATTTCTTCATATTTTTTTCCTCCCAAGGATATTTTAAGGATTATTTAAATGGGTAATATAAATAGAGCTAACGAAACATAGTTTTTAGAAAACTCGATTCTTATTAAGTTGAAATGGTTCAACTATTAACAATATTGCATTTGCGCATTTGATAACGCAAATACCAATAATGGGAAGAAATATAACATTATGCTATAGATGCGTTTTTTCGCAAACGGTATTCGTTAAAGGCGCCATTAGATAACTTTGTTAGCATTCATGGTCTCACGAAGTGCTTTGATGAAGTATTCTCCAAAACTAGAGATATCTTTATCTTTATTCACAGCGATATAGGTATCAAACACTGTTACATCTTCTATAGGAATTGCAACAATGTCTGCTGCAAAAAGTGCCAGATTAGAAGTGCTAAAGCTATCAAGTACCGCAATGCCAAGGTTTTGGTGAACTAACCCCAAAACTGTAGACCCAAAACGAGCTCTAATTATTACGTCATAACCCACTTTTTTTTGGTCAAAAGCTTTTGCGATAATAGCACCATAGGGGTCGCTTGGGTCTATGCCAATTAAAGGGTGCCGAGCAATTTCGCTAAACTTTACTGATGAATTTTGTGCAATAGGGTGGTCTTTATGAGCGATGCAGATCAATTGTCCCTTTGCTAATGGAATGAATTTTATAGCTGGGTGCTCAAAATGATAGCTAGTGCAAACCAATTCTGCTTTTCCAAGCATTAAGAAATCAATTGATTCTTCAACTTTTAGCAATTCAATGTTTAATCTAAGGTCGGGATATTTTCTTTTTAACTTAGAAACTGCTTTTGGAACCATTGCATGGGCAATGCTTGGTACAGAGCCAATGGAAAGCTCTTTATTATTGCCGCGATCTAATTGCTCTACCGCTATTTGCAAATTGCCAAGTTTTTTATGCACTTCTTGAAGTTGGGTAAAAATATCCCTAGCTTCTGGAGCCGGTACATAACGCCCGCCCTGTCTGTTGAATAAATTAATGCCAATAGTGCTTTGTAGGTGCTTCATAGTTCGGCTAACGCCCGGCTGTGCAACATTTAACAAACGCGCCGCGCCCGCAATCGAGCCTGTTATCATAACGGCTCTTACAACCTCAATCTGCCTTAGTGTTAGATTTTTTTCCAACCTGTTTTCCCTGCAATTATATTTTAAAGACTTACTAGAACTAAGAAAGTTTTTGTAAAGTCTATTGGTTCTAATGTGTCCATACTAACGGCAATTGAATAATTAGGGAAATTTTCTACGATGAGTGCTGCCATTATGCAAATTAGAGCACCAGTTTTAAAAGGTGACAACGATAGGCAAACAATGATAGAAATGTACTAATTAGTTAGTTATGAGGGTGCGAACAAGTTTTCAATCTATCTTAAATTGCGAGAAGTATTTTTACAAAGTATAATTTTATGGCTGAAGTGAAACCAAAAACTAAAACAAAAAAAACGCGTCAGCAAGATCCCGAAGGGACAAAGCGCAATATAACAGAAGTTGCTATGCGTGAATTTGTTAATAGGGGTTTATCTGGTGCACGCATAGATGAAATAGCCGCCAACACCAACACCTCCAAGCGTATGATCTATTACTATTTTGGAGATAAAGACAGATTGTATTTACACTGTCTTGAAGAAGCTTATCGTGAAATTAGAGATGGCGAGACAGCACTAAAACTCGATCACCTAACGCCTAAAGATGCTTTAAAAAAACTTGTTGAATATACATTTGAACACAACAATAATCATCCAAATTTTGTTCGCATGGTAATGATTGAAAATATTCATCATGGTTCCTTCATTGATCGGTCAGATATTATTCAAAAACTCAATGCGACCGTCGTCAATGATTTAGAAGAAATCTATCTAAGAGGCGTTGAAGAAGGTGTATTTCGAAAAGGGATTGAAGCGATTGATCTTCATTGGCACATAAGTGCGTTGTGTTTTTTCAACGTATCTAACAGAGACACGTTCACAAAAATATTCGAAAAGAATTTAAACAGTGATGCTGAACAAGCAAAGCTTTGCCAGCAAGTTGTTGCTATGATTATGCGATTTGTTGCTGCCTAAAGATAAATTTGGCAATCGAAACTTAAAATGGGGGATTACATGCATAAGCGTGGAATAGACACTTTTCTTGAAGTTTGGGGTCAAAAATGGGCCGACCTTCCTTTCGACGCAACTGTCCAAGAAAGAAGAAATTGGTTTGAGGTGATTGCAAAAGAAATGCGATTGCCAACGCCAGACAATGTTGAAACAAAGCAAGAGATTTGGATTCAATCTGAGCCTGTTGATGTACGTGTTCGCGTGTTCAGATATGGTGACGATAATGCCCAGCCTTGTTTAATCTATCTGCATGGGGGTGCATGGATGGTGGGCAGTCCCGAAACCCATTGGGATGTTACCTCGCGCATTGCAAAGTATAACAAGCAAACGGTTATTAGCATTGATTATGCACTTGCTCCTGAACACCCATATCCAGCGGCAATAACCCAGTGTGAGGCAGTTGTTAAATGGGTGCATAAAAATGCTTCTAATTTAAATATCAATCCAAATAAAATTGCAGTTGGCGGTGACAGTGCAGGCGCAAATTTGGCCGCATTATTGGCAATAATTTTTAGAGATTCCCACATCAAACTAGTCGGTCAATTGCTTTATTATCCAGCGGTTGATTTCGAAATGACTAGGCCAGCCTATGTTGAAAATGCCAATGGACCTATTTTAAGTGTTGCTGGTATGCCAGCAGTAAATGCAATGTATTGTCCCAATGTGCGCGATTTGCAAAATCCACTGGTCGCGCCAATGTTAGCGCACGATCATAGCAATTTGCCGCCTGCTTATATTGCAGTGGCGCATAATGATCCACTTAGAGATGACGGCATAGACTATGCTGAAAAGCTTAGAGCATCTGGTGTTGATGTCGAACTAGATTTGGGTGAGGGGCTTATTCATAGTTTTTTACGCGCTATGGAATATTGTGAGGCAAGCCGAGATAATCTTAAAGCTGCATCTGCTTGGTTACGTAAGCTGAATGAGAAATAACGTGAGTTGACGCTTAAAGTTAAGCGTCAACTTTATTTAAAAATAGAATACATTTCTATTTATGGCGCTCAATTAAATCCAATAGGATTTTCTCTTCTTCAATCGTTAAATCAACAAGTGGTGCTCTAACTTTTCCAGCTTCAAACCCAACCATACGAACGCCAGCTTTAATTGCAGAAACTGCATAACCTTTAGATCTGTTTCTCAAGTCCATGAATGGGAAGAAAAAACTATTTAAAATGTCAGTAGTTGTTTTTGTGTCGCCAGCTCTAAGGGCAGTATAAAATTTCATAGCCAGAGCAGGAACGAAGTTAAATACCGCTGACGAATATGTTGTAAATCCTGCGCCTAGATACGCCTCAGCAAAAAGTTCAGCTGTTGGCATGCCGCCTAGATAAGTTAAGCGATCTTGTGTTCTTGCCGTAATGTTACGCACTTTACCAATATCGCCAGATCCGTCTTTAAAACCAACTAAATTTTCACAATCATCACATAAGCGCGCAATTGTATCGGCTTCATAAATAGCATTGTCGCGGCTGTAGATCATCACACCAATATCGACACTATCACAAATAGCTTTGGCGTGCGCATAAAGGCCTGCTTGTGGTGCATCTATAAGATAATGCGGTAATATTAAAATACCATCAGCACCTGCTTTTTGAGAGGATTGTGCGCTTGCAACAGCCATTTGTGTTCCGTAACCACAACCAGCAATAATAGGTGTACCGTTTGCAGAGGCTTTTGCTGAAGCCACTATTGTCGGTACTTCAGAGGGGGCTAGCGAAAAGAATTCACCAGTGCCGCCAGCTGCAAACAATGCGGTCGCGCCAAAGCCTGAAAGCCAATCTAAATGTTTTTCATAAGGGGCTTGGTTGAACTTTCCATCCTCATCAAATGGCGTCACTGGAAAAGACAGAAGACCAGCCCCAAGTGCTTTTTTTAATTCGTCGGGAGTAAGTGTCGTAGTCATTTTTTAAGTCCTTTAAATTTATTAATTGGTATGATTTGAAGTTAGTATTTTACCAATTGGTGAGGTCATGATGTCCATCATGTAAACAAATGCAAATGCTAGTCCGATGAAGAATAGGGTAGCCACCGCGCGTTAAGTGAAAAGCAAAAAAACCGAAGTTAGCTGCTAAGAACAGTTGGGAAATTGGGAAGGTGGCAATCTAGCATCCAGCAATGGCAACCATTGTAATTGTTGTAATAAACATGGATGCAATTGATCCAACCTTTGAAAGTGATTTTAGTAATTAACTCATATTTTCTTCCCTGAGTGTTTAAGGAAATGAGAGGTTGAGTTTTTCAAGTTTGTGAACTGAGTAGGGATCAATTACCCGAACACAAGCATTTCATCCTCGCTATTCAATAACAGTAAGGCTAATGTTGTCATACTAATTTGTCAATAAGTATTATTACTTTAGTTTGTTTTTATCACGTGACAATACTCGGTATCGAGCTAAAGAATCCTGTAGGTGGATTTTCATTGCGTTTGCGGCTTCATCTGCATTGCGATCAGATATGGCATTTGCAATGACTAAATGCTCATTTTCCAATTTTACCATGTAGTCTTGATAGGCTTGTGAATCTCTCGCCATTGGTAAATTAGCTCTAGGAATTGTGCGTTTGCCAAGGTGTTGTAAGAATTGAACAAAGGCTTCGTTGTTTGTGGCTTTTGCTATCGCTTCGTGAAAAACAAAGTCAGCATTTTCAACTTTTCCAAGTTTCGCAATCTCTTCACTAAAACGCTGGTGCGATTCTAAAATTTCTTCGATTTGTCCATATGAGGCACGTGTTGCAGCCAAATATGCGGATTGTACTTCTACCGTTGAACGTAATTCTAATGTATCAATCACTTCTCTTGTGCGGTTGCCGCCGGTAGATAGGAATAGATTTGCTCCAGGTTCTGCTACACTCGTTTTCTCAATAAATACGCCACTGCCGCGGCGAGAAATCACCAATCCTGCGGCTCGTAACCCTGCAATTGCTTCGCGTATTACCGTGCGGCTAACCTTAAACTGTTGACCCAATGCGTTTTCAGTCGGCATTTTTTCGCCGACTTGGTATTTACCATTCTCAATAAGAGAGCGTAATTCTTGCTCTACTTCGCCTGCTAAATAACGAGGCTTGGCTTTATTGGATGTTACATCGGTCATTCTTTGCCCATTGCTTAAATATTAGTACTATAACTTTTCTTTGTACATCAAATTAAACAAAGCTGAAAGCCCTTTAGATAATAGTATAGCATAGTCTATATCTGATAATTGGAAGTGGGAATTACCTTGGTTCTTACTCTGGTTTTGTAAAACCGAAAAACTATTTTTTGGTGCTATAGTTTTGTCATCGCGCAGAAAATTGTCCGTCTTATGAGCTTTATGATTTAGCGAAAAATCCATAATGAATATTAGGACGAATAATACGTCTGTATGTGTAGGGTCGCATTAGTTTAATCCAATGTTAACGACACCTAGCAAAACAAGCAAAATGGGTTCCAAAAAAGTGCATTAAATGGTAAGCTAAACATAATTATTCTTTGTGATTGCGATGCAGAAGCCAACGAGGTCTTTACATTGCAAAAGTATTTTTCTTGCTGAAAAGTGTTCACACTATTTACACTATTTGCACTTTTTAGCAGATGACGATGCTTTTTTTAAATGTGTAACGACAGCCATTTTATAAAAATCGTAAGAAAGATAGACATGCAATTTGAAGAAATTATAACGGCCTGTGGCTTAAATAAAGAAGAGATTAGTGGCGGGACACTTATAGTAACAACGCCAATTGACGGCTCACAAATTGCTGCTGTTAAAACCCATTCCCTTGCCGAAGCCAACATTGCCATATCAAAATCTTCGATTGCCTTTAAAAAATGGCGCCAAATTCCAGCACCTCGGCGCGGTGAACTGGTTAGACTGCTTGGCGAGGAATTGCGTTTAGAGAAGCAAAACCTTGGCCGTCTTGTAACACTTGAATGTGGAAAAATTTATCAGGAGGGTTTGGGCGAAGTACAAGAAATGATTGACATCTGCGATTTCGCTGTCGGTCTATCTCGGCAACTTTATGGTCTGACTATTGCTTCCGAACGTCCGGGGCATTCAATGCGCGAAGTTTGGCATCCCTTGGGTACTTGTGGCATAATTACTGCTTTTAATTTTCCAGTAGCCCCATGGTGCTGGAATGCAGCACTTGCGTTGGTTTGTGGCAACCCCGTTATTGCAAAACCATCCGAGAAAACCCCACTCACACAAATGGCAATCCAAAAGATTTGTATGCGCGCCTTGTCCCGTTTTGGACAGGATGCACCAGATGGTCTAATCCAAATACTAATTGGCGAAAAAGAGTTAGGCGAAGCACTAACGGCATCGCCGCACATCGCTGTAATTTCTGCTACGGGATCAGTGCCAATGGGTAAAGCTGTCGCCAGTGAAATGTCAAAGCGTTTGGGCAAAACAATACTTGAGTTGGGCGGCAACAATGCAATGATTGTTGCACCTTCGGCAGACCTTGAAATGGCACTGCGCGCTATCGTATTTTCAGCAGTTGGAACGGCCGGTCAACGTTGCACAACTTTGCGTAGGCTTTTCGTACACGAAGACATTTACGATGATTTGGTCCCCCGTTTAATATCAGCTTACCAAACACTCTCCATCGGCAATCCACTTGAGGAGGGCGTTCTGGTCGGGCCTTTAATTGATGAAAATGCGATGTTGGCAATGCAAACAACACTAGAACAAGCAATCAGTGAGGGCGGAGTTGTCCATGGCGGTGGCAGAACGCTAAATGAAAAATTTCCTAATGCCGCTTATGTAAATCCTGCAATTGTCGAAATGCGTTGTCAAACACCCATCATGCATCACGAAACATTTGCGCCTGTACTTTATATCACTAAATACAATTCGTTAAGCGACGCCATAAACATGCAAAATGCAGTGCCTCAAGGGCTGTCGTCCAGTATTTTTTCAACAGACATTCGCGAGACTGAACTCTTCTTGTCAGCCTCTGGCTCAGATTGCGGCATTGCCAATGTAAATATTGGACCTTCTGGCGCTGAAATTGGCGGCGCATTTGGTGGGGAAAAAGATACTGGCGGCGGACGTGAAAGCGGCTCTGATGCATGGAAGGCGTATATGCGACGCCAAACCAATACCATTAATTACTCGCGTGAACTTCCCTTAGCGCAAGGTATAAAATTCGACATTTAAAAGGTCAAAATTATGGAGATACAAAAAATCGCTGTTCTTGGATTGGGTAAGGTGGGTCTGCTCGCCGCAGAGCTCCTTTACAAGTCTGGATTTGACGTTGTAGGTTTCGATCTTAATCCAAATAATTCTGATTTCCCTTTTCCAGTTCGCGCCCTCGATCTAAGTTCCAAGAACGGTGTCATAGATGAATTTAAAAAAGTCGACGCAGTGCTTTCTTGCCTACCTTTTCACTTAAATACCAATCTTGCCAAGATCGCGCATGTTACAAAAATACACTATTTCGACCTAACAGAGGACGTCGCAACGACTAAATCAATCATCAAATTTGGTGATTCATCTAAAAGCTTAATGGCGCCTCAATGTGGGTTAGCGCCAGGGTTTATTGCCATTGTGGGGGCCGATCTAATAACAAAATTTGACAGTTGTCGAAGTTGTAAGATGCGCGTTGGCGCATTGCCCCAAAATCCAACTGGCCTAATGGGGTATGCATTTAATTGGTCTCCAGAAGGGGTCGTAAATGAATACCTTAACGATTGCGAAGTAATTGAATCTGGGCAGCGCAAATGGGTTTCACCTATGGAGTGGCATGAAAACATCTATATTGGCGGTGTTAAATTAGAAGCCTTTACCACCTCTGGCGGACTGGGCACCATGTGTAAAACATTCCATGGAAAAGTTGCTAATATGGATTATAAAACCATGCGTTATCCAGGCCATATGGCGCAAATGAACTTCTTTTTCCATGAGCTTTTAATGCGTGATCGGCGCAAGGAGGCAGGTGAAATTCTTGTTAACGCCAAACCACCTGTAAACGACGATATCGTTTATGTTCATGCAGCAGCAGAGGGATATATAAATGGTAATCTTGAGCGAAAAGAATTTGTACGTGGGTATAAACCCATTGAAATCGATGGAAAACCACGCACAGCAATTGCTTGGACAACCGCTGGTTCCGTTGTCGCAATTATAGAATTGGTACGAGATGGCAAGCTTCCCAATAACGGTTTTCTAAAACAAGAAGAAATTTCGTTGTCCGAGTTTTTTCAAACGCCCACAGGCTCTCTATTCAAAAATAATTAATTGAATGACCTGCACTGTAGATTAATGGATGGGCAGGGCAGGCATTTTCACTTTGTGGGAACACTAGGAACAAACACATGGCAAGGCCGCCAAAGCGTGCAATTGCGCGTGATGGATGCCGCACCAGCTTAAAGCTGTATCAGCCTGAGGCTGGATCAGTTTTAAACTGCACCAACCTGAGTTCTAAATTGACCACACCTCATAAAAAATCTTCTTTAATAATTCAGCAATAAATTATTAGTGGTTTCACGTTATACAACCATAGGTATTTATTCGCGGGTATCTCTTTCGCGCGTAACTATGGTTTTTGCGTCTGTAGTTCAGACATGTTTTGGGTGGAAGTAGAATTGATTACTTTATTACAAGATATTGAAGCTGATCTTAGCAATGGTGTGGCTGCAATTTTCACGGGTCATTTGATTGGTGGTCGATTTGAAATGAGGCTAGCAGCATGAACAAACGTAGAGGGTGTGCAAATTGGTTGTTAGGCATAATTATAGTGCCTTGTATTCTTATAGCTCTATTAATGGCGTATACTTTTTTCTTTTCCAGTTGGTCTTGGCATCAAAAAATGACTATTGTGGTGAATACACCAAATGGTGAGGTTTCTGCCCATAGCGTTCAAAGAGTTTTTTGGACCGATGAGGTGGCAGTTCCAGGTTTTCCAGGAGGGCGAGCCACTAATTCGCTAAAAGGCGAAGCAACGGTTGTAGAGTTAGGTAATGGCAAGTATTTATTTGCCTTAATAAAAGATGCTGCAACTCTGGCGCAATTTGTTGTGCTTGAGCCAGAGATTTTAGACGGCACCATGAGCGAACGCGGTGCTCATCTCGAACAAGTAGGCCGCAAGGGTATTGTACCTTTAAATAAATACCCCATGCTGGTGACCTTCACCGATATTAACAATCCTGCCAGTGTAAAACTTGTTGATCCCAACGATTTGAACAGTACATTTGACTGTTCTGCTGATGGCAGTTCTTCATCAGATAATTCTACCAGTTCGGGCAATTCTTCTACGCCGTGGCTTGATGCAGGGCTTACTTGGCATGCGTATCAAAAGCAAAAGGCCAAGCAAGAAATTGAACAGCGCGAAGATGCGTTTTACAAGCAGCGAAATGCGTTGGATAAAAAAATTAGTAAACTGCAAAAAGAGTTTAGGGTGCTAAGTTGGAAGACAATTGCACCTTCTGGTATTATTCAGGGCAGCGAACAGGCTGCGTTTCGCAAGGCCAGAGATAAATTATATGTTTCATCTGGTTATGGGGAAAAACTTGACCCTTTAAGAAAACAACGCGTTGCCCTTAAGGCAAGCTTTGAGAGCAAACGAGAAGCGCTAATTGCTGCCCCCAAAAAAGGGCGTAGCACTGCCAAAGATTGTTATTCGCTTAAATCCATCACGCTAGAAATTACCGACGAGCCTGTAAGCACGGGCAAGGTGGAGAGCGTGTTGGGGTGGTTGG
>NVRK02000086.1 GCA_002400845.2 Hyphomicrobiales bacterium | reverse complement strand
GGTTTGGGCTATCAAGTTTCAAACTCATTGCGTGTTGATGCAATCTTAAGCCACATTGGCGAAGTAGATTTTAAAGGGGATTCATCGACTTCTGGTTCTGGCTATTCTTGTAACTTAATCGATGGGCAAACAGATGATGACGGTGATACTTGTACCACTGTTGATAGCGCAACGTTTTCAGCAACAATTGGTATGGCGAATGCCTATATTGATCTAGGTAATTTTGCAGGCTTCACACCTTATATAGGTGGCGGTATTGGCGGTGCCTATGTGCACTGGAGCGACATGAAAAATGATACTCGTTGTGATGCCACAGGATCAAATTGCACCAGCACAGCAGGGTTGAGTTATGAAAATGAATTCGACGGTGTGCATGGCAATAAAAGCGGTTGGCGTTTTGCATACGCTGCACATGCAGGTGCATCTTATCAAATAACAAACAGCATGAAGTTTGATGCTGGTTATTCCTTCACAAATATTTCTGGTGGAGACATGTTTGGCTTTGCGGTTGGTGACGGAGTGCAAGGTCGCCACGGAGACATTCAAGTACACGAAGTTAAAGCGGGTATTCGCTACAGTTTTCATTAATTGAGTTTGTAAAAATAAACGATTGATGGAAAACACCGTCAATTCTTTTTGAAAGAGTTATTATGAGCATTATACGTATAGCTACATTAGCATTTGTTCTTAGCGCTGCGGCCACGCCAGTTTTTGCTGCTGATATGCAGCCGATCATACAGCCACCGGTTTTTGATCAGGAAACAACGCCTGTTGAATTTGGGAGTGGTTGGTATTTGCGTGGGGATGTTGGTTTAAGCCTTAACAACGCTATGAAAGATAATTCAAATACTGAGAACGCTTCAAAAACTTTAACATATGCAGATGATGTTGTTGATTTTGGTGTTGGCTTTGGTCACAGGTTTAATAAATATTTTCGATTAGAGAGTAATTTTGAACGCGTATTAAGCGGCTCTGTTGATACGAAAACAAATATTGAACCAGGAAACTGTCATACACTTCGTTCTGATGATGGCCGACATGTGCCAAATTCTGATTGGGCATCTACGCCTGGACTAACTGCTGACGATCAATGGGCTGCTTCTGGGTGTTTGGACTTAAGTTCAGCTACTTATGATGCTTCTGTTTTATCAGTAGATGCTGTAATTGATTTGCCATCGTTCAAAATGGGCAATACTGCCAGATTCACTCCTTTTGTGGGTGCAGGCGTTGGTGTTGCACGAGTAAATTGGTCAGAAGTTACTGGTGCTAAGAAATGTACTCCGTTATTGCCAGAGTCAGGCATCACAGAAACTTGTAACCCTGGAATAGGTGATGTGCAGGGGGTTCCTGGTGAACAATTGACATATGGTGGCTCAGTGAGAAAAGGCATTGATTACAGATTTGCGTATTCATTGACTGCTGGTGTTGGTGTTGAACTTAGCGATAAACTTACATTGGACCTATCTTACCGTATTTTGAATGTTGGAAGTAATGATGTTGATTACTCTCAAGCAGGAGCTGGTCACTTAGGGGATGATGGTTTTGGTACACACCAGTTTAAGACAGGCCTTCGCTACGAAATTTGGTAGTCGACTAGACACGTACTACTTAATACTTGGAAAAAGAGCAGCGAGAAATCGTTGCTTTTTTTATGTCTGTAATTATCTCAAAATGAATCTTGTTACTGCGACATAATTTTACTTGACCAAACACTCCCTAATCTTTATCTCCCGCGGTGGGACACCTCTCCCCAACGAGAGGCAACACTATCTGGAAGGGTAGATATTATGACTACTATTTCGACGCCGGCAGTGCGCCCGGCAAATCCCCGTTTTTCTTCTGGTCCTTGTACCAAGCGCCCCAATTGGTCGCTTGAAGCGCTTAACGATGCCGCAATCGGCCGTTCGCACCGTGCTAAAATTGGCAAGAGCAAACTAAAAGAAGCGATCGAATTAACCCGAGAAATTTTGGAAGTACCTGAAGGCTACCGCATTGGTATTGTTCCTGGTTCTGACACTGGTGCTGTAGAAATGGCATTGTGGTCGCTGCTTGGCGAACGCGGTGTGGATATGGTTGCTTGGGAAAGCTTTGGTTCTGGCTGGGTAAGCGATGTTTTAAAACAGCTTAAGCTTAAAGATGCTCGCAAAATTGAGGCGCCATATGGCGAGCTTCCTGATCTTGGTTCAATCGATTTTGACCGAGATGTTGTATTCACTTGGAACGGTACGACTTCTGGCGTTAAAGTTCCTAATGGTGATTTTATACCTGCGAACCGTGAAGGCCTTACAATTTGTGATGCAACTTCTGCTGCATTTGCGCAAAAGCTAGACTTTGACAAATTAGATGTTGTTACTTTTTCGTGGCAAAAAGTTTTGGGTGGTGAAGGCGCACATGGCGTTATCATTTTATCACCTCGCGCAGTTGAGCGTTTAGAAAATTATACACCAGCTTGGCCATTACCAAAAATCTTCCGCCTTACAAAAGGTGGCAAGTTGATTGAAGGTATCTTTACTGGTGCTACAATCAACACGCCATCTATGTTGTGTGTTGAAGATTATTTGGATGCGCTTAACTGGGGTAAATCTCTAGGCGGTCTTTCTGGCTTGCACGCAAGAGCTGATGCTAATTTTGCTGTGATCGACGGTTTCGTTCAAAAAACTGAGTGGATTGATTTTCTGGCGAAAGTTCCAGAAACAAGATCAAATACATCTGTTTGTTTGACCATTGTTGATGCGCGTATCACTGCATTAGACGATGATGCGCAAGCAGCTTTTGCTAAAGGCTTGGCTTCACTTCTAGATAAAGAAGGCGTTGCATTTGACATTGGTCATTACCGTGATGCGCCTGCTGGTCTTAGAATCTGGGCTGGTGCTACGGTTGAAGCTAGCGACCTTGAGGCACTTATGCCTTGGCTAGATTGGGCGTTTAAAACGCAATTGGCATCCCTTAACGCTTAGATTTCTAAGCTTAAAGAATTGAAATAATTTGTCGCCTTTTACTGCTGTTAAATAGCAAGAAGGCGGCAACACTTTCCTAAAATTTATGGAGGCCAAAATGGCACCTCGCGTACTTGTATCAGATAAATTATCTCAAACCGCAGTTCAAATTTTCCGTGATCGCGGCGTTGATGTAGATTTCCTTCCAGACCTTGGTAAGGACAAAGAAAAGCTTCTTGAAGTAATCGGCCAATATGATGGCCTTGCTATTCGCTCAGCTACTAAGGCGACTGAAAAAATTATTGAAGCTGCAACAAATCTTAAAGTAATTGGTCGCGCTGGTATTGGTGTGGACAATGTTGATATACCTGCTGCTTCTCGCAAAGGTATTATTGTGATGAATACGCCTTTTGGTAATTCAATCACAACTGCTGAGCATGCCATTACTTTGATGCTTGCATGTGCACGCCAAATTCCTGCGGCAGATGCTTCTACGCAAGCTGGTAAGTGGGAAAAATCAAAATTTATGGGCATTGAAATTACCAACAAGACACTTGGTCTAATTGGTGCTGGTAACATTGGTAAAATTGTTGCTGATCGCGCACGCGGTTTGAAAATGAAAGTTGTTGCTTACGATCCATTCCTTAGCCAAGAAACGGCAGATCAAATGGGCGTTGAAAAAGTTGAGCTTGACGATCTGTTCGCACGCGCTGACTTTATTACAATGCACGTTCCATTAACGGACAAAACTCGTAACATCATTTCTGCGGAAGCTATTACAAAAATGAAAAATGGTGTTCGCATCATTAACTGTGCACGTGGTGGTTTGGTTGACGAGGCGGCTCTTGCTGAAGCCATTAAATCTGGTAAAGTTGCTGGCGCTGCTTTTGATGTGTTTGAAGTTGAGCCTGCAAAAGAAAGCCCATTGTTTGGGTTGCCTAATGTTGTTTGTACGCCTCACTTGGGCGCGTCTACTACGGAAGCACAAGAAAATGTCGCCATTCAAGTTGCAGAGCAAATTTCTGACTATCTTGTAAATGGTGCTGTTACGAACGCATTGAACATGCCTTCAATCAGTGCAGAAGAAGCACCGCTTCTTACACCCTTTGTAAAGCTAGCTGAAAGCCTTGGTGCTTTTGTTGGTCAGGTTACTGATGGCCCGATTACAAAGATCGAAATCATCTATGATGGTGCTGTTTCTAAGATGAACATTAAAGCGCTTTCAAGTGCTGCCATTGCGGGTCTTATTAAAAGCCAGGTATCAGATGTGAACATGGTGTCTGCGCCGATTATGGCGAAAGAGCGTGGTATTCAGATTTCTGAAACGACGCAGGATAAATCTGGCGTTTTTGATAGCTATATCAAATTAAATGTAACAACAGAAACGCATGAGCGTTCAATCGCGGGGACAGTGTTTTCTGATGGCAAGCCGCGCTTTATTCAGATTAAAGGTATCAACCTTGATGCAGATATCGGTCGTCATATGATCTACGTCACCAACAAAGACGTTCCTGGTATCATTGGTACTTTGGGTAATGTTTTGGGTGAGGCTGGCGTTAACATCGCTAACTTCCAATTGGGCCGTGATGAAGCAGGCGGAAACGCAATTGCTCTATTGTATGTTGATGAGCCAGTGCAACAAGAGACTTTAGATAAGTTGCTTGAAGGCGGCTTGTTTACCAAAGCACGCGCTTTGACATTTGATGCTGTTTAAGAACGCACAAAATTAAATTTTAAAAATGCCGGCTAGCTTAATGTTAGTCGGCATTTTTGTTTTGAACTTATGTCGTGTTGCGTTGTAAATTCTTTTCACTACACTGATTGAGTAAATTGATAAGATTGGTGGTTGGATAGATGTTTAATGACAATAAATTAGCAAAAACTCTTGGGGCTCAATATCCCATTATTCAAGCACCAATGGCAGGGGCTTCAACCCCTTTAATGGCTTCTGCTGCAGCGAACGCTGGCTGTGTCGGATCGCTTGGTTGCGCAATGATGAGCGCAGAAATTTACAAACAAAATTTTGATGCATGTCGCGCCCAAAGCGAAGGTGTGTTCAATATGAATTTCTTTTGTCATGCACCTCATTCAGACGATCTTGATAAAGCTAATATGGTGACGCAAAAGCTTGCGCCATTTTATGAAGAATTGGGCTTGGGAGATGTGCCGCAAGTTAAGCCAACGCATTTTCCCTTTGGTGCTGAAATGCTGGAAGCTGTATTAAAATCACGTCCACAAATTGTTAGTTTTCATTTTGGTTTGCCACCCACCCATATTGTTGAAGCATTAAAAGAGGCTGGCTGTTTGATTTTAAGTTCTGCTACAACGCGAGAAGAAGCAATTGATCTTGAGACACGCGGCGTAGATATTATTGTTGCACAAGGCTGGGAAGCTGGTGGTCATCAAGGATACTATCTTAAAAATGAATCTTCGAAGATTGGATTGATGTCGCTATTGCCTCAAATAGTAGATGCGGTTTCAGTTCCGGTAATTGCTGCTGGTGGTATTGGGGATGGACGCGGTGTTGCTGCGGCATATATGCTTGGTGCAAGTGGTGTTCAATTGGGTACATCCTTTTTAACGTGCGCAGAAAGCGAAGTTGCGCGCGTTTATAAAGATACATTGCTGAATGCTAATGGTGAAGATACAGAAATGACCAGAGCGTTTTCTGGCAGGCCAGCTCGAGGCATTACAAATAAATACATAGATTATATGCGTCATTTAGATAGTGAGTTACCAGACTTTCCATTGATGAATACACTGACTGGGCCTCTAAAGAGCACAAGTGCTAAACAAGGTAATTCTGATTTTATGTCACTGTGGGCAGGGCAAAGTGTTGGTCTAGTTAAGGAAAAAACGATCGCAGAGTTTGTTGAGCAATTGATTACAGAAACACAGTCTATTTTAGCTGGTAAATAGCTAAATTATTGTTGTGGGGCAGGTGCGTCAACTGCTTTGGTTCGAGCTTTTTGTTGTGCAATCCAAACGCCACCAATAATCGTTGCCATGCCAATGCCGTGATAGAATTCAAAATTCTCGCTAAGGAACAAAATTGCCATCAGCGTTCCAAGAACTGGAACGAGATTTATAAACATAGCTGCTCTGTTTGAACCGATAAGTTCTACGCCTCTAATCCAAAAAACTTGCGCCATGAGTGAGGCGCATATGGCTGTATAGACCACGATTGTTATTCCTATTAGATCGGGCCAGATTGCTTTTTGCGTTGCTATTTCAAAAGCGGCAACGGGTATTGATGTTAAGAAGGACGAATATGCAAGCACTGTCATTAGAGATAGCCAATGTACATCTGGTTTGTTTTTTAAGAAGACAGAATAAACACCATAAGAAGCAATCGCCGCGATCATTAAGATATCTCCAAAATTAAAGTTTAGATTGAGAAAAGCTTCTAAACTGCCTTTGGAAGTAATTATCATTACGCCGATAACAGTGATGGGAAATCCGATAATTTGATTGCGGGTTGTGCTTAGGCGGAACCATAAAAAGTTTAACGCAAAAATAAACAATGGTAGTGAGGCTTGTACAATTGCTACGTTGATTGTTGAGGTGTGTGTAAGTGCTGTATACATCATGTTGTTAAAGGCAGAAAAACCAATCGTTCCTAACACGAAAAGAAAAATCAAATTTGGTCTTAGTGTTTGCCAATCACGCTTTAAATGCGGCAAGGCAAATGGCAAAATAATTGTTACAGTTAATAACCAACGTAATGTCGTAAGCATAAAGGGGGAAATATGACCTATGGCTAGTTTGCCAGCAATTGCGTTGCCAGCCCAAAAAAGAGTGGTTAAGAACAGCAATAGATAGGGCTGACTAAAAAGCCAAACAAAAGCCCGTTTAATTACGGTCATTAAAAAAATTCCATATTATGTCAAATAATTGAATGTTTTGAGCAAACTAGCTGTGGTGAGTTAGTTTGTGCACTTGAATTGTGAACCTATTTCATACTAATAACAACCGCAAACTGGAGCAATCTAGTGCGATCTTACAAGTATCAAGTACCTTGTCTGATTATCAGCTCTAAAAGAGTCGAATTTCTCCTTTTGCAATGTGTCTTAGTTTTGTACCTTGGTGTGTTTTATGCGCTGGTGTAAAACTCTATTAAAAAAGTTTGGCCAATTCGTTGGTTGGAGGAGAATTATATCATGAGTAATGTGGTTGTTGTCGGGTCTCAATGGGGCGATGAAGGCAAAGGTAAAATTGTTGATTGGCTTTCTGAGCGCGCTGACGTTGTCGTACGTTTTCAAGGTGGACACAATGCAGGCCACACATTGGTTATTGATGGAACCAGCTATAAATTAAGCTTGCTTCCTTCTGGTGTTGTTCGCGGAAAATTGTCGGTTATTGGTAATGGCGTTGTTTTCGACCCACATGCATTTGTTGCAGAGGTTGCGCGTTTGGCAAAGCAGGGTGTTAAGATTACGCCAGAAGTTTTGAAAATTGCAGAAAATACACCGCTAATTTTGTCTGTTCACCGCGAATTAGATGGCATTCGTGAAGACGCGGCTGCAAATGATGCTTCAAACAAGGGCACTAAAATTGGTACAACACGCCGTGGTATTGGCCCAGCGTATGAAGATAAAGTTGGACGACGTTCTATTCGGGTAATGGATTTGGCAAATGTAGATACGTTGCCAGAAAAAATCGATCGTTTGTTAACGCACCACAATGCTATTCGTCGTGGTTTGAAACAGCCAGAAGTTGCTGCGGCAACAATATTGGAAGAGCTGAAATCTGTTAAAGATCAAATATTGCCTTACATGGATAAGGTTTGGAAAGTGCTGGACGATAAGCGCCGAGCAGGTGAGCGTATTTTGTTTGAAGGTGCGCAAGGCACATTGCTTGATGTTGACCATGGTACGTATCCATTTGTTACATCGTCAAATGTTGTTGCTGGTCAAGCCGCGGCTGGTTCTGGTATGGGGCCAGGTGCAATCGATTATGTGCTAGGTATTACAAAAGCTTACACAACACGTGTGGGCGAAGGGCCGTTCCCAACAGAACAGCTAAATGATGTTGGTGAACACTTAGGCACGAAGGGTCATGAATGGGGTACAGTTACTGCACGTAAACGCCGTTGTGGTTGGTTTGATGCTGTGTTGGTACGCCAAGCTGTTGCGCTTAATGGCATTACAGGCATTGCACTGACAAAAATTGATGTCTTGGACGGCATGGAAGAAATTAAAGTTTGTGTTGCTTATGAATTAGATGGCGAAAGAATTGATTATTTACCAGCAAGCCAAGGCGCACAGTCTCGCGTTGTGCCAATTTATGAAACTTTTGAAGGCTGGAGCGGCACAACTGTTGGCGCTAGAACTTGGAACGAACTTCCTGCGCAAGCCGTTAAATATGTGAAGCATATTGAAGAATTGATTGGCGCGCCTGTCGCATTGTTGTCAACAAGTCCAGAGCGAGATGATACGATACTTGTGCAAGATCCGTTTCAAGACTAATAGTAGTTGTCACGAGTTCCTTTGGGTAATAAGCTAGCGGAACTTTTGGGGGTTTTAGGTATGTGGGTAAATATTAATGGCTGATTACGCACCAATTTTAACGAGGGCGATTGCGTCTCTTAGTGAAAATACGCCTGATGCGCGTTCAGAAATATACGTCAAGGCACGAATAGCCATTGATCGGCAATTGCGAAGCATGGATCCAACGCCAAGCGAAAAGGCAATTAAAGGTCAACTGGTACAGCTCGAAGATGCGATTTTAGTTGTCGAAAACTCTCAGCCTAAGCCAGAGCCTGAGTTTGACCTTCAAAGTGCTCTCGACCAAATTGCTGAAAATAATGAAGCCGATGCAGCTGTGCTGGAAGATGAGCCAGATGAGAACAAAGAAGAAATAGTTGAAAGCCAACCAACTACGGCTGAAGTTTCTCCAGAGCCAGAGCCAGAGCCAGAGCCAGAGCCAGAGCCAGAGCCAGAGCCAGAGCCAGAGCCAGAGCCAGTTGTAGCGACTGTAGAAGTCCCTGATACACCTTATGGCTTTATTGATGATATAAGCTTGCTTGATGGTGTTGGTCCAAAAACCACAGAAGCGCTAAATTCAGTTGGCGTTGTGAGCCTTATTCAAATAGCGCATGCCAGCGAAGAAGAACTTGCTGAACTAACAGCTCATATTGGTTTTCCTGAGGCACATAAAAAGCAAGAATGGAAAACACAATCAATAGCCATGCTTTCTGGTGATATGCCGCGTTCAAAAACAGATGCTGAACGCCTTAAAAAATTGAAACAAGTACAACCCGCCAGTGTGGGTGGTTGGCTAACGGTTCCAGCTGACTTTATTGACGAGCCTATTTTAATTGATGGCATTGGCGAGAAAACAGCTTCTGCACTTAAAGCTAACGGTGTTTCATCTATTTCACAAATTGCTGGTATGAGTAATGTCGATTTAGCTGAGGTGACTTCGGAGCTAAATATCAGTGGCTATGAAGTGAAGCAAGAATGGAAGGCCCAAGCTTCAGCCATGTTAAGTGGTAAGCCACCTCGTTCAAAAGCGGATCAAGACCGTTTGAAAAAGTTAAAAGCGAATAAAAAAACTGTAGATGTAGAAGATGTTGTATCTGACTTGACGCCACCTGATGGTTTCATTGAAAATGTTATTTTGATTGATGGTATTGGAGAAAAAACTGCGTTGGCACTTAGAAATGCTGGCGTATCGAAAATCTCACAAATTGCCACAATGCCAGAAGGTGACCTTGCAAAAGTAGTTTCAAGAATTGGAATTCCTGGCTTTGAAAAGACACAAGAATGGCAACAGCAATCTATTGATATGGTGAAGGGGGCTTTGCCACGTTCTGTTAGCGATCAAGAAAAATTAAAAAGTTTGATTGAAGAACGCGTTGCAGCCAAGCTTAGATTTGAGCAACAAGTTGCTGAAGCAGAAAAATCTAAAGTTGATCTAGTCGCAGAGAATGAAGAATTAGAAATTACAGATGTAGTAGTAGGTGCTGAGGAACCTCAAGTTGAGGCTACTTCAATTGTCGAAGAGGCTTTTGAGGTTGTTCCTGATGAAGTTGAAACCGTTTTTGTTGATGAGACTTCTAACGAGGTTTCAGATGATCGCGAAGCAGATGATATTGCTTCTGTCGAAGCTGCAATTGCCGACTTGTCTAGTGACAGCCAAGCAATAGAAAAACCCTTTGTCGAAGAGACCTTAACTGGGGAACCAGTAATTGAAGATGTTTTAGATGACACGCCTTCAATTGAGCAATTGTTTGAGACTGAATTAGGTGAAAAAGAAGCGCCTAACTTAGAGACACCAAATGCAGTTAATGGGGATGATGATGTTGCGGACTTTATTAAAACATTAGATAGCGAAACTACATCTGAAACTGTTTCTGAAATTAGTACAGAATTGCCATTTGATAATGTGGAAGCACCAGCTGGCGCGGTCCTTGAGGAAGAATTTACTTTAGATGATATCTTGAGTGAAATGGGCGATGATGAAAAAAACCCTAAAGTTGATGCTGAAATAAATGGTGACACAAATATAGAAGCAATTATTGATGCGAATATTACGGATGTGACAGGTGAAGCACCCGTAGTTGGATCACCAGACGCTTCACTTGATATGCCATTTGACCCTGAATTGGAAACGCCAGAATTTATTTCCGATCTTGGTGCTGTAGAATCTAAATCTGCCAATAATGCTTCGGTAACAAAATCTGAATCAGGTAATAACGGCTTTAGTTTTGTTAGGGCTTTTGGTTGTTTTGGGATGTTGGCTTTGTTAGGCGGCGCTGCGTATGCTGGCTGGGAGAACCGTGAGCTGGTTCAAAGTTACAGCCAACAAGCCCTTTCGTCTATACGTAGTTTGGTTGGTATTGAAGAACCTATGAATTTAAAAATTAAATCTATGGATAAATCATCTATGGATAACCCAGAAATAGAAGAAGTTGTTGAATCAACTGAGGCACCAGAAGTTAAAACGCCAGAACTTGCAAATGTTGAGCCAAAAGTTAACGTTCAATTGCCTAAAGATAATTCTGATCTGTTAACATCTGAAATGAATTCTGCAGAGAAAAACAGTCAGCGTTTAGGAACTGATGGGCAAACCCAAATTGAGACAAGTACTCAAACGAAAATTCCTGAAGGTATTGCACCAGTTGTAATTGAGCCAAGTGCTTCTGAACCAACTGCTGCTGAGGTGGCCGCTACTGAAAGTACTATAACAAAGCCAGAAATAGTTCAGCCTGTACAAAAAACTGTAGCGTTAAATGAGCTTGTTGATACTGCAAAAATTGAAGACGTACAGGTGCTGCCAATTACTGGTGAAAAAGCATTTTTGTATGAAGAGGCTTCTAGTGCATCTGGCGCGAATAGAGAAGAAGCCCGCGTTTCGTGGCGTTTAGATAAGGCTTCTCCGGGAGAAGGCCAACCAAAAGAAGCAGTGATTAAAGGCACATTGGAAATTCCTACAAAAGGGCTTTCATTGAATTTAAGCATTAGTAGAAATGTTGATGCTGGTTTGCCAGCCAGTCATATTGTGGAACTTATATTTACAAATACAGAAGCCTTTTCTGGTCGTGGCATAGATTCTGTGCCACGTTTGGTTATGAAATCAAGTGAAGAAGCGCGTGGCGAAGGCCTGGTGGGTGTGCCTGCCAAAATTGATAATGGCTTTTTCTTTGTAGCGTTGAACAATTTACCACAAGCAGTAGAGACAAACGAAAAATTGCTTCTTGGTTCTGATTGGATAGATATTCCGATGGGATATCTTTCGGGTAGGCGCGCTTTAGTTGTGATGCAAAAAGGTGAAACGGGTACTAAAGTTTTTCAAGATGCATTTGACGATTGGCGTAACCGTTAGGGTAAAAATTTTGTATAGAAATTAAAAAGGCTGAAACTGCGTAATGCAATTTCAGCCTTTTTATTGATTAAGCGAAAGCTAAAATATTTATGCACCTTGATGGGTAAGCGCTGCTGGGCCTGCCGCTAATTCCTTAGCGGCTACGACCATTGCCTTTTGAATCTTTTCAAAAGCTCTTACCTCAATTTGGCGTACGCGCTCTCTAGATATATCAAATTCACCTGATAGATTCTCAAGCGTAATTGGTTTTTCTTCTAAGCGGCGCGCTAAGAATATGCGTTTTTCGCGGTCTGTTAAAACCTCTAACGCTTCTTTTAGCATATCGCGGCGATTGTCTAATTCATCTGATTTTACAAGGATTTCTTCTGCGCTTTCAGAATCATCAACCAGCCAATCTTGCCATTCTCCACTTTCACCATCGGTTGCTTTAATCGGTGAGTTTAGTGATGAGTCACCGCCCAAACGACGGTCCATTGAAATAACTTCATCTTCACGCACACCAAGCTGGGTCGCAATTTGCGTTACTTGATCTGGATGTAACTCGTTACCGTCAATTGCATTGATGCGGGTTTTAGCTTTACGCAAATTAAAGAATAAACGCTTTTGGTTTGCGGTTGTGCCCATTTTCACAAGGCTCCAAGAGCGTAAAACGTATTCTTGAATAGAAGCTTTAATCCACCACATAGCGTATGTAGCAAGACGGAAGCCTTTATCAGGATCAAACTTTTTAACCGCTTGCATAAGGCCAACATTGCCTTCTGAAATAACCTCGCCAACGGGCAGGCCATAACCACGATACCCCATGGCAATTTTACCTACCAAACGTAGGTGACTTGTTACTAGCTTGTGTGCCGCTTGACGGTCGTCATGCTCATGAAAACTTTTGGCAAGCATAAATTCTTCGTTGGGTTCCAGCATTGGAAAACGACGAATTTCTTGCATGTAACGCGAAAGGCCATCGGAACCTGCTGTTACACTTGGAAGTGATTGGTTATATGATTTGCTAAGATTTGTTGCGCCAACTTTTGCGATTGCACTAGTTTTTGATTTTTTAGGTGCGGACTTTTTAGCTTTAGACGCTTTTTTTACTTTAGTAGCTTTTGCTTTATCTTGGGCCATTTAGCGCCCTCCTATCTTCGAATATTGATCCCCATAAGGCAGATCCAAGAAGGCGTGCATCATCGACACCACGCCTACAATGACAATATAGGCACTAAATTAGACAATTCCATGGGCTAAACATGAAATTTTGGTAACATTTATATACAATTATGTTATTAACTTTAAAAATTAAAGTAAGTTATTGATTTTAAAGTGTTTGTATTCTAGGTGCTGAAATAATTATTTTTAGGTTTAATTTAAGTTTCTATATTTTGATGCCTTAAAGGCATCTAATAAAGACTGAAAATCCTCTGGTACAGGTGCTTGGTGACGAATAAGGGCGCCAGTAACTGGGTGTTCAAACCCCAAAACATTTGCGTGTAGTGCTTGTCGTGTAAATGCCTTTACAGCTTTTCTTGGGGTTTCGTCCAGCACATTTGCCTTTGTAGAGAAGTGTTTTCCGTAATCTTGGTCGCCAATTAGGGGATGCCCGATATGCGACATGTGTACGCGAATTTGGTGCGTACGGCCTGTTTCAAGTCTGCACTCGACCAGTGAAGCATTGGTTTGCCCATCACCGATACCATCTAAGTGTTCGATGACAGAAAAATGCGTAATTGCTTCGCGCGCATCTTGTGTGTCGGCTTTTACGACTGAGCGTTTCATTCTATTTGTTTTAGAACGCCCAAGAGGCACATTTATTGTGCCAAGGTTCTTTTGTGGCGCGCCCCATACAAATGCGAGATACGATCTTTCTAAAGGTCCGTTTCTACCATGATCGGCAAATTGGGCGGATAAACCAGCTAAGGCCTCGTCGGTTTTGGCGACAACCATTATGCCAGATGTATCTTTGTCTAATCTATGAACAATACCGGGTCTTCTAACACCGCCAATTCCAGAAAGGCTGTCGCCACAATGGTGCAACATGGCGTTTACTAATGTACCTGTCCAATTACCTGCGGCAGGGTGTACAACCATTCCAGGGGGTTTGTTGATAACGATTAAATGGTCATCTTCAAACAGAATATCGATCGGAATGTTTTCAGGTAGTGGCGTCGCGTCTTCTGGCGCAGGAATTTCAAGTGAGACTGTTTCTTCACCCTTTAGCCGGAAATTTGGTTCTTTGCATGGCTTGCCATTTACCGAAACATTTCCTGATTTTATCAGTGATTTTACACGAGTACGCGATATGTGAGAGGGCATGCGATCTGCCAGCCAAACATCAAATCTTTGGCCAATTGCATACTCTTCAACAATAAACTCTTTTTTCTCGTCGCTTAATGCGCTACCAGTCATTTTCTAATTCCAAAGGATGATTTTTATCATGAATGCCAATACACCAAAAAACACAACACCTAAAGAAGAAGATAAGCCGTTAGATCCTGCAACCGAGAAGGTTCGCAAGCGGCTTGCTAAATACGGCGCTATTTTTATGGGTTTTAACATGCTTGCGCTTATGGCTGTACTTGGGGCACTTGTCTACAAACTTGGCGGTTTTGGCGAAAATAAGTCTCAAATAACAGGTGAAGCTCACAATAACTCACAAATTGGTGCTCCTATTGAGCCAAACTTTGATACTTATATAGACCTGCCTGATGGCGTTACTATCGTCAATGCGTCTCAAAACGGAAGTCAAATTTTGTTAAACCTTCGTTTTGTAGATAATAAAGCAGCGCTTTGGATTTATGATATTAACACTCAAAGCATTGTTGGAAGAATATCAGTTCAATAATTGTGAAATAATATTCCTGTCTTTTGTTTGATTATGAACCAGTGATTCTAGCCGATTCTTGAAGCGCTCTTATCCGATCAGCAAGTGATTCTACATTTTCAACTTTACCTGATTTTTTGATGCGTTTTTTGGGCGCATTACCCAAAATTTCATTGATCGGTGAATCTGGCCCCTCAAGCGAGGCGGTCATTGCTGTTACCTGTGCTGCGAGATCATTAATACGTTCACGCAGTGTCGCATTTTCGGTGCGCTCACTTTCCCAATCAGAGTCGTTTGCAATGCGTCTGGCACTTAGTTCTTTGTTTAAAGCATTACGCTCTTTGGTAATGTCTTTAATTTTTTCTTTTAAAGATGCACGATCTTCGTTTAGGCTGGCCATAGCCTTTTTGACATTCTCATTTGAAGCATCTTCAAGCAATGATTCCATACGTAGACTGGCTGTCGCTAATTTCGCTTCCAATCGATTTGTTTTGGCTTTTTCTTTTGTTAAAGCCTTGCTTGATATCAAATCACTTTTGTCTTCGTTTAAAGTATTTTTGCGTAGATCTGCAATGTCGCTTTCGTGACGCTGTAATTTTAATTCTAATTCTGAGTTAGATGTTTTTAATCTTTCTATGCGCTTTTTGGCGTCGTCAGATTTCTTAGTAGCCGCTTTAGTTTCTGTTTCTTTAATCTTTAACTGCTGAGCTAATTCTTTTTCAATATTTGTACCAGAACTCATTTTTTCGGTTAAGCCATCAAGTGCGGTTTGTTTTGCTACCATCTCGATGCGGGATGAATCTGCATCTAATTGCACTTGAGAAAATTTTGAATTCATTTTTTCAAATTCAAGTGCTTTTTCTTCCAATTGGGTTTTTGCGTCTGCGAGTTCGTTAGATACTCTATCTAGTGTATCTTCACGCTTTTCTAGTGTTGAACGTAGTTCAGTGGCACGTGCTTCTAATTCTTCAACATTTTGTATCTTCTCAGAACTATCGATTGATAATTTTGCTAATTCATCGCGTTTGCGATTAATATCGATTACTTGGTGGGCCGCAGTATCTTTGAGTTCTTCAACTGAGATCTCAAGACGACGCGTACTCATTGCAAATTCTGCACGTAATTGATCTTTGTCAGCTTGAATTTCATTCAGTGACAATGGAATAGAACTTTCGATCCGGCGCTTAGTCAAAACAACAGCACGATTCCAAATTGCAGGAGAAATCATCAGGGCGATTAATGCAGAACATAAAAAACCAAGAATAAAATATAAAACGCTCTCAAACACTAAATGTTACCTTCCAAATTGATCCTAGATTCATAATGCCATTAATTTTGACATATTTCCAATGAAAGGAACAATTAACCTTAAAAAATACAATTTTATTAAAAATAGAAATGAATAAGGGGCCTTCTTAAGGGAAGGCCCCCTTACTTTATAATTTATCTTTTAGAACTTTAAAATGGGTTGATGCGTGGTGTTTTACGTAATTTAAGATAACCAACATTTATACCAAGCCTTGCGCCAACACCTGAACGCACTGGGATAAGATGTATGCCTTTGTTTGTAAGTGCAGTGACGCCAATGCCACCGAGAATATATGCGGAACCTGATACACCGAAAAAGCGTTTATAAATGCTATCAATATCTGGCAAGTTATATACCAGCATCATTGTACGATTGCCATCAGCGCCATAATCAAAACCGATAGAAGGGCCTTGCCAAAATACAGTGTGCTCACCTGCATTCTTTGTGTGTAGCTTACCTTCGCCGTAACGCAAGCCGCCGATAAAAGCACCACTTGCTTCTTCACCTAAAATGTAACCATTTGGAAGGCCGTATCTTGCAAATGTCTTTTCAAGAGCGCCAGCGATAGCTCCTGCTGTTTTACCAAAAAAACTATGCCCAGCTTTAACAACTTCATCAGCTGTATAAACTTCGCCAGCTTGGGCGTGGGCTTTTTCTGCATTATTTAATGTAACTACACCTACAAGCGCTATAAAAAGCACAAATTGGAGTATGCAGTGTTTTATATTATTGATGTAACTAATATTGGTTTTGTTTGTCATTTTACTCTCCGGCTAATCGCCAACAAATTATAAGCACATATTCTCAGTTCATATCGCTGATAATGGCTTCCTTGATGGGCAGTATCTTTAAAAACTGTTTCAATATGGTGAACAAATTACGACTTATGTTGGGCAATTTAATGGTATGTTCTGGGACGGCTAATATTACAGTGTTAATTCATGGTGAAATTGGGCATTTAAGCCAATTTTAGGCTGCCGAATACACTCCAGGTAATGGGCAAGGTAATGGGCAAGGTAATGGGCACTTTTATTCAAGGTTAGCATTGTGTATCCATCTAGTAGTTTATTCCATCTGATTCGTTTTCAAAAATGATCTGGTGGCTAATGAAAATAAAAACTTGCGGGTAGTTTAGTTTATCGCAGAGCATAAAGCTGAGGGAGTTTTAATGCCAAATTTACCAGAGATTTCTGCAATGGACTTGGGTGCATTATTATGTAGCCGTGTTTGTCATGATATTATTTCACCTGTTGGAGCCATATCGAATGGGTTGGAGCTGCTTGATGATGATAGCAGTGATGCGGAAACAAAAGAAATTGCAATGGGCTTAATCCGTTCATCTGCTACCAATGCCTCTACTAAATTACAATTTGCTAGAATAGCCTTTGGCGCTGCTGGGTCTGCTAATTCAGATATAGATACTGGTGATGCACAGGCTGTTGCGGTGGGCTATTTTGGTAATGAGAAAAAAACCACACTTGAGTGGACTGGTGAACGCGCTTATATGCCAAAGAATAAAGTAAAATTGGTACTGAACCTTTTGCTTATTTCGCTTCATGCTATTCCGCGTGGTGGTAATATTGCTGTGTTAATTGAAGATCCAAATGGTACGCCGAAAATTACAGTTACTGCGACAGGTAAAAACGCTCGCGTACCACCTGTGTTACTAGACTTTTTGAGTGACACATATGATGAGCAATTAGATGCGCATGCGGTTCAACCTTTATATACACTTAAACTTGCTGAGGCTGCTAACATGGAAGTCAGTGCCGTCTTAAAAGATGAAGCAGTGGTGTTCACAGCACAAAGCGCAGTTTAATTAGAGTATATACGTATTAAAAGAGGTGGTAATTAATTTTACCGCCTCTTTTTTGTTTAGCCGTTTGATTTTGTTTGCTTAGTTGCAAACCTGAACACGCTGATACATTTGGCGACCATAGCCATCATACCCAACAAATCTGTTTTGATATCCGCACTGCACATATGTAGGTTGTTGCACATAAACCGTATGGGCGCGTGGGCGCGCTAATGCACTAACAATGCCAATTCCAACACCTATGCCAAGGCCATTAATAAGTGGCTTCTTCCATTTATTGCCTGCATTTGCATTGGAAACGAACGTACTAGAAACAACTGCTAATGTTGCTATTGCGATCATGCATTTCTTTACCGTATTCATTGTGTTTCTCCTTCGTTTATTTTTAAGTTTGTTTCGATGAACCATGAATAGGATATTTGTTTAGGAGAGGATGTGCATTTAATCACATTGTTGATTTATCATAAGCATAAGGCTTCAAATTTTTACGAATTGTAAACTACCTTTGTTGATTGGGGAGTAGTTTGTTTCACCTTTAAGAGTTGTTAGTGATTTTGAGCCATACTTTGTTTAAATATACTTATCGCCTTGTGGAGTAGATAATGAAAATATTTATGGTCGTGGATGATTCCCCTGTAATTAGAAAAGTGCTAAAGCGCATTTTAGAAGATATGGACATTGTTGTCGTTGAGGCAAGCGATATAACTCAGGCTCGCCAAATGTGTGCTCAAAGCATGCCTGACGGTATTTTGGTTGATTGGGACTTGCCAGGTGATGATTCTATAGAGTTCATTTCTTGGCTTAGCCCTAAAATGAAAGATCATGGCGGCAAGATACTGTATTGCACAAGTGAATTGTTGGTGGTTGAAATGACCAAAGCAAAACGTGCTGGTGCAGACGGGTTTTTGTTAAAGCCATTTGATCGGCAAATAATTGAGCGCAAGATGTTAGAATTTGGGATTTTGGAAACTGCCCTAAACGCTGCGTAATTCATCTAACGATTTTTTAAAATATAATTCGTAACAAAAACCCGCATCTACTTTTAAATGAGTAGTGCGGGCTTTTTAATTTTTGTGAAGCGTTTGTTTAATTAAACCGCTTGTGCCAATTCGTTTTCGTCTGGTTCGCGAAGTACATAACCACGGCCCCAAACTGTTTCGATGTAATTTAGACCACCAGCTGCTACAGCAAGTTTTTTGCGTAGTTTGCAGATGAACACATCGATGATTTTCAATTCTGGCTCGTCCATGCCGCCATATAGGTGGTTCAAGAACATTTCTTTAGTAAGTGTCGTACCTTTGCGAAGCGATAATAGCTCAAGCATTTGGTATTCTTTACCCGTTAAGTGAACACGTTGACCTGCAACTTCTACAGTTTTAGCATCCAGATTAACAACAAGATCGCCTGTTGTGATAACAGATTGTGCGTGGCCTTTTGAGCGACGAACAATTGCGTGAATACGTGCAACAAGCTCATCCTTGTGGAATGGCTTGGTCATGTAATCATCTGCACCAAATCCAAGGCCACGAACCTTGTCTTCAATACCAGCTAGACCTGAGAGAATAAGAATAGGTGTTTTCACCTTTGATAAACGCAATGTACGCAGAACTTCATATCCAGACATATCTGGAAGATTAAGGTCTAAAAGAATGATGTCATAATCATACAATTTACCCAAATCGACGCCTTCTTCACCTAAATCGGTTGTGTAGACGTTAAAACTTTCAGATTTTAGCATTAGCTCGATACTTTGAGCAGTCGCGCTATCATCTTCAATCAGCAATACTCGCATTCCTGATCCCCTTTTAAATGTTGGCCGCATTTGCAGCATTTGAAACATATCTTGTTGCCCAAATGCCAAGTCGCACTTGAATTACTTTCAATATACTGACGAGAAATGGTTAACAAAAAGTGATTCCCCTAGGCAAGTGTAAACTTTCTATTATCGATTTAATTACTAAGCTATTGAAATATAACAATTTGTGTCGTTCATAAAAATTAAAATTTATTTTAAATTTGGTAAAGATTTTAGTGGAAAGTGTTAATTTTTAGCAGAAATCAACAAAAAACGAATCTTTGACGTATTTATCCACATGATTTACGGACCCTTAATGGTTAGCGCGTATGCTTAAAGATGGCAGTAAACAAATTATTACTGATTGCGATTGCAATCTTTGCAATTTCAATCTTCTGCCGTTTAGCAAGGCTTTGGTTTTGTCTAAACAAACGTATCGCAAATGCTTCGCGTATTGGGGCAAGGCATTTTACATAGCAAAGTATCCGTGTTTTTGGATGCTTTTCGGTTTCAAGGAGTATTGAGTATGAAATCGCGTGACAACCTGCTTCGTTTGAAGCATTTTCAGGTGCAAGAAAAAACGCGCCAACTGGCACAGATCGACATGATGATTGCGGAATTTATGCGCATGTCTGACGATCTGCAGCATCAAATTGAGGTTGAAGAGAAAAAGGCTGGTATTACAGATCAGTCGCATTTCGCATATCCTACATTTGCAAAAGCTGCACATGGCCGCAAAGAAAACCTTGCTGGCTCTATTAATGGCCTGCAAGAAAAGCGTATCGCTGCTGAAGAAGCTTTGAATGAAGCTGATGAAGAATTGAAAAATGCACAATTAAAAGAAACCCGTGACGGCGGTACTGGCATTCTTGCTGATCCTGTTGTTGATGAGGCTGTTGAACGCCGCATGATGATTGGTTGATTTAAATCTTGCGCTTCGCCTATGGCTTAACGTGTAATTTGAATTTTAAATTTAAAAAGGTCCTTGAGAAATCGCGGGCCTTTTTGCTTATTTGGTGATTTAAATTTTGCGCATCATTCGACTTCGTCTCGGCTCTCGGTGTTGCTACGCATCATCTGCCGCCCTTCGTCTTCGCTACGCATGACATGGCTCAACGTGCAGTTTGAATTATGATTAAATAACCAACCCCTCATCCTGAGCCTGTCGAAGGAGAGGTAATGATTTTTCACTTCACTAACTTCGCCACTTTTCTCAACTCCTCTTTAAACAGTGTTGCGCAAATTGGGCGTTTTGTTATCAACCCTTTTTGTGGTCCTCGCTTTTGGCGCTTTGTGGCTTTGCATGTTTTGGCGCGTCGACAATCTGCTCGCGAACAAGCATCATAAAACTTCAGTTTGTTGGCCAGCTTAATCAATAATTCGTAAAGCCTGTTTTGCCCTTCGTCCATTTTGCGCTGACCCATTTTGTGGCGTTCTATAAGTTCATGGTTGTCCGTTTTTTGCATTGGTTTTCCAGTTTGGCGGGCGCAGTTTATTTATCTGTTGGGTAACGCAAGATACATTTGTGCATTGGCGTCTTTTGTTTTGGCAAAAAATTGACGCTTAAAATAAGAAGGGCAGTGGAGCTGCAAGGCAACCTCATCTGGTTTTGTTAGTGGCTGCTTTGCAGCCCCACCTGTAGCGTTTTTAAAATGCGAGTTAGTTCCAACTCGGGCATGTTCTTTTTTTAAAAGTACATGCTTTACGGCCCACCGTTTTGGACAGTCTTGTCGTAGTGCAAGACGGGGAACTTGTTGCGCACTCCCCGAGAATTGATTTCCGATACCGTTTCCAATATCAATGCGCGGGCGCTAGCCATTGCACACAAAGCCCGGCGACGTCTGCGGCCCTTCATTGCAATGACAGGGTTATTATGCGCGACGTTTGAGGGGAGGGGATAAGAAAATTTTGTGAGTAGTTGCATTGCCCTCATTCACATCCAAGCACTAATCCTCATCCTCATCCTCATCCTCATCCTCATCCTCATCCTCATCCTAATCCTCATCCTGAGCCTCATCCTTATCCACACCCAAACACAAATCCTCATCCTGAGCTTGTCGAAGGATTGGTGCAATAATATTCCACCTTTCAGCGTTTGCATCGCTTGGCTCTCGGTGTTGCTGTGCAACACCTGTCGCCCTACGTCGTCACTTTGCTTGACTTACCTATCGGCTTGCATCTTCACTTGCTTTACAAGTTTGATTTGGTCGAAGGACCGAGGCCCTGTCCTTCGACAAGCTCAGGATGAGGGGAGAGTTTTAATGGGCTAATTCAAACCATGTCATGCTCGGGCCCGTCTTTGAGATAGGCACGAGTATCCATTCAGTTTTCTATCAGCAAGGTTTGTTTTTAATTTTGAAATTATTCACATCCGAAATATCACGGTATAGATCCACGGATATGCACTTCGTTTGTCCGAGGATGACAGACTTATTTGTTTATTCAAATTTTGCGCATCATTCGACTTCGTCTCGGCTCTCAGCATTTGCTTCGCAATTGCTTGTCGCCCTACGTCTGCCCTACGTCTGCGCTACGCTTGACTGGAATCTACGTGCGCTTTGAATTATGATTAAATAACTAATTCCTCATCCTGAGCTGCCTTACGGTATTTGCTTCGCAATTACCTATCGGCCTGCATCTTCACTTGCTTTACAAGTTTGATTTGGTCGAAGGATTGTGGCCCTGTCCTTCGACAGGCTCAGGATGAGGGATAACGTAGAAAGCGCACTCATTTACCGCTTGATTATCCGCCCCAAAATGCCCTACTTCACTAGTAGGACATGCAAAAGTGGATGCGGGCAAAATGGCACTTAAAATTAAAGAGATAGATTCCGCTGAAAAGCTTGAAGAATATCTGAATGACAAGCCAAAGGAATTGGCTAAGATTATTGCTTCGCGCTGTGCTTTGCGAGTTTTGCCGTTACTTCAATCTGCTTTTACTGATAAATATCAAGACAGGTTTGTGTTGACGCAAAGTGTCTTTCGGTGCAGTTTCATATCATGGGCTAACCGCAATTATCCAGCCCATGATATGACTGCCGCCGGCAATGCCGCCGCCCGTGCCGCTGATGCCACCGCCAATGCCGCCGCCACTGC